>CAYVCJ010000023.1:0-10741 GCA_964450165.1 uncultured Dehalococcoidales bacterium | reverse complement strand
TGTCAAGTGCCTGATAATGTGTTGTGAAGGGAGTTGCCGCAGCTCCTCCTGCCTCAGGTTGAAGCACCGGCGTTTCCACCTCTACAAACCCACGGCTATCCAGAAAATTCCTTATCGCGGTGATAATTTTGCTGCGTGATATAAACATGTTCCGTGTCTCTTCGTTGGAAATGAGGTCGAGATGACGCTGCCTGTAGCGTTTCTCCACATCGACCAGCCCATGCCATTTCTCAGGCAGCGGGCGGAGCGATTTGCATAGCATGGTAAACCGGGATACCTCAAGGGTGATTTCCCCTGCCTTTGTCCTGAAAAGCTTCCCTTCAGCTCCAACGATATCGCCGATGTCAATTTCGTCGAGAAGTCTAAAATTCTGTTCACCAAGAATGTCATAGCGGAAACAAAGCTGTATTTTCCCCGAGCCATCGCGAATATCGGCAAAAGTCATCTTCCCCATGGAGCGCCGTGCCATAATGCGTCCGGCAAGGGAGATGTTCTCCGCTTTTTCCCCTCGCTCAAATAAAGCAACTGCCTCCTTTGCGGTGTGGCTGGGATGATAGCAGTGGGGATAAGGGTCTATCCCCTTTTCCCTAATCCTGTTCAGGCTCTCCAGCCTCTGACTGGTTATCCTCTCCAATCTCGAGCTCATCATATTTAACCTTCAAAATCTCCCTGGCTTGCTCTGCAAACCTCTCGGGGACCATTATCTTCACCTCTCCTAGCCCATCAACGGTGAATCCAAACACCACGCTGGAGCTATCATAGCTCAGCAAAACGGGAATTCCTTCGTTCTCCAATCGCCCCTTGATTATCTGTGCCTCTATCTGCTTGGCGCTGTAGATAGCAACTAGCTTCTCTTTTCCAGCCATACATTGCTATTGTAGCAGAAACACACCCCGAAGTGGTTCCTTCGACCATCCCACGTGAAATGTTTAGCTCCCGATGTAGTTCAGAATAGATGGTGGACACCTGAAAGAAAGTCAAAAGGCAAGAATCAAAATGCAAAATGACAGAGCAAAAATGGAAAAAGTCAGTATGAAGTTGAAGGCTGATAGCTACTAACTTGAGATTGCTTCGCCGAGTTCTCTCGCTTCGCTCGGGACAAGCCTCGCAATGACAGAAAGAGGCGGCTAATGTCTCATTAATCACATGAACGTGTATAGCTTTTTGACATGCTACCAGTTCTTGTGTGATAGTATAATTATAGAATTCTTGCCAGGTATGATGGATATGCCAACCGTAGTAGTAGAGAACATTAAAGATAGCATCTACCATTCAATATCCAATATTTTCGATGCGTTTGGTGGTGCAGAGAGTTTAGTAAAAGGCAAAGCGGTATTCATAAAGATAAATGGCATTGATTTCAGAAAGCAATGTTATACCTCCCCGGAGGTTATATCAGCGGCGATCGATGTGATGAACAATGCCGGGGCAAACAGAGTCTATGTGGTGGAAAACTCAACCCAGGGAAATATAACCCGGCTCATTTTCAAGGTGACTGGCATAGATAGAATCATAAAGGAAAGAGGTGCAAAACCGATATATCTCGATGAACAAAAGCCCGTTGAAGTCTCTATTGGAGATGATAGAATAAAATTCCCCAAAGTCCTCTATGATAATCTTATCGTAAACAGGAAGGATAATTTCTACCTATCTATTCCCAAGTTTAAGACACACAGCATGACTACGGTAACGCTTGGCGTTAAATGTCAGATGGGTTTTCCATACCACAAGGATCGCCCCACGAGGCATAATTTCGAACTGCATCAGTTTCTCGCCGATATCTATGCATTCATAAAACCCGATTTCACGCTCGTTGACGGCATAAATGCGATTATACATGGACATTACCCGCTGGAAAAGAAACTCGACCGGTATCTTGTCCCTTTGAATATACTAATTGGCGGAGATGACACGGTTGCCGTTGATACGGTGGGTGCCAGGATACTTGGATACGACATAGATGAGGTGAAGCACCTGAAAATTGCGTCAGATGCTGGACTTGGCTGCGGAGATTTGTCCAAGATTCAGATAAAGGGAGATATTTCTAAGTATAAAACAAAGTATTCCTGCGATATCATTGGAGATTTCCCTGAAGATGTGAAAATTGTCGAAGGGCAGGAAAGGGCATGCATAGAGGGATGTAAGAATAATACCTTGATGGTGCTTGAGATGCTCCATGTAGACTATGGTGGTCATGGGCCGTTTAATATCATATATGGAAAGGGAATCGATAAGGAACAAGTTGATAATCTTAACGATGGCCCTATTCTAGTTGTTGGCCCATGTGCTGTCGAAGAAGTCGGTGGTTATCTCTCTGATAAATATCCCGGCAAGAAAATCGTCATGGTTAATTTTCATAATGCTCTTGGCGCTGTCACAAGTGCATTGATGAAGTTTATGAAAATAAAATCAATGGATGTTGTACCGATGAATCCTATTTCTACGTTTCTGGTGTTCTTAAATGCCAAAATGCACGGTACGACTGCACAAACACCTCCCATCCTATAAAGTGAAGCTCTGGTATTAGCCAAAAGGCAAGAATGGAGCTTGTAGAAGGTTACCAATAACGAACCAGGTTCCACATTTCGATGAATTGTTGAGCCACAATCATCTGCAAGGTGAGGTGGCACCAGTCATATAAACGAGTACACGTGTTTGACAAGGATACGCTACAGTATGTTAATATTACCAGAACACCACTAATCTCTCGTATCATGCTGGGTTTGGGAAAGTAGCGGCGGGCGTACTAGCTAGAACTAAAAGGAGGGAGAACTTTTGTTAGGTATGCATATAGCAGGCAGGCAGGCTATATAGCAATTTTTTATGTATATTCAACTCATAATATCTTGCATTCTATCCTCAAAGTTCTATAAATCATCTCACTTAACCTGAGCAGCGTTTTCCCTCACTTAAAGGGTCTATGCGTATATATTATGAGAACGGAATTTATGCGTAATGATGAAGCCAAAGGATGGCATAGAGTTTAATTTAGCCAGAATCATACAAAAGGGTATCAAAATAGGGATAGATAAAGTTGATATCCACGGCTACTTAGGCTACGAAAGAGAACAGTGTCCACAGCCAAAGGTATTGTCTCTAGTAGATAGTCAAATACGCAGAGCATATGGACTTATTAAGCCTGCGGCCTATTATACGCTCAGGCCCATAACGAACGTTGGGAATTCCAAGATATCAGTGGATGGACTACTCTTTACATCCCGTAAGCTTGCTCGGATGTTCTCTGGTTGCAGCCAGGCTGCCATATTCGTAGTAACTATAGGCGAAGCATTAGAGAAGGAAGTTGCTCAACTAACAAAGGAGGGATTGATTCTCAAGGCATCAGTGTTGGATGCTGTGGGATCAGTAGCAGTAGAAAAAGTAGCAGATTGGTTTGACAGTATGCTTGGAAGCCTCGCTGCAGCAAATGGCGATAAAGTGAGCTGGCGTTATAGTCCTGGCTATTGCGATTGGGATATTACTCAACAGAAAGAGCTCTTTAGAGGACTTGATGGTAAGCCTACCGAAGTTAATTTAACCGATACGTGTTTAATGGTACCTCGCAAATCCATATCAGGCATTATGGCCATGGGGAAGTCCTGTAACATTTTCTCTGCATGCCGTTTTTGTAACAAGAAGAGTTGTCCCAACAGGAGGGAGGAATTTGTCGAATGACTGAGAAGCAAATAGAGGGCGGTAGTTACAAGCCTCTATCTAAAGAATCCGTAGAGAGAATTCATGAGACAGCGATGGCGGTTTTTGAGGAAATTGGTATCGCGGTATACTCCACAGAGGCTTTTGATTTATTCAGCCATACTAATGCTCATGTGGATGAGGATAGTTGGCGCGTAACGATTCCTCGCGAAACGGTCATGGATCTGGTTAGCAAAGCTCCGTCTGAAGTCACATTATACGCAAGGGACAGGAAACGCAACGTAGTCTTGGGTGGCACCAGGGTCTATGCGGGCACCGGGGGCACCGCTCTTAATGTTATTGACAGAAAGAACGGGCAGAAAAGGGTAGCCACACTTAATGACTTGAAGGAAATAGCCAGGCTTGTAGATAGTTTAGAGAATATCCATATCTTTATGTTGCCTGTCTATCCCAGTGATGTACCGGTGAAGAAGGTTGATATTAATCGGTTCTTCGCTGGTCTGGATAACACCAGTAAACATATTATGGGTGGGGTCTATACTATAGAAGGTGTAGAGCAAGTTATAGAAATGGCTCAAATCGTTGCTGGCACCAAACGTCGGCTTCGAGAGAGGCCCATTGTATCTATGATAACGTGCAGTATCAGTCCCTTTAAAATTGATTCTCTATATGGTGATATGCTGGTAGCTATAGCTAAGGCGGGGATCCCAGTGGTATGCCCTGCAGAGCCTCTGTGTGGGGCCACTTCTCCTGTGACCTTAGCTGGAACTTTAGTGGTGCAGGTTGTCGATTCTTTGGCTGGAGTGATAATCAGCCAGCTTGCTAACCCAGGTACACCAGTTATCTATGGCTCAGTGGCTAGCAGCACAGACTTGCGGGATATGAAGTATATCACCGGCTCTGTCGAAATGGGCTTGTTGAATGCTGCTGGTGCCCAGATGGCACAATTTTATAAGTTGCCCTTTTATGCTACCGGGGGCATGACCGACTCCAAGAGCATCGATGCTCAGTGTGGTTATGAATCTTCCATCACTACTCTCCTTTGTGCTTTGGCTGGTGCTAATTTCATCCATGATGCTGCCGGGTTGATGGAATTTGCCCTCACTATGAGCTATGAAAAACTTGTGGTTGATAATGAAATATTGGGGATGGCGCTGCGTGCTGTCCGAGGCATAGAGGTAAGCGACGAAACCCTGGCCTTTGACCTGATCAAGGAAGTGGGCCCAGCAGGCAGTTTTGTTACTGCAAAGCATACTAGGCGGTTTATGCGTAACCAGCACTATCAACCCTCTCTGAGCAGCAGAGACAGCAGGGAGGACTGGGAGGCTGAAGGTGGAAAAAGCACCAGGGAACGAGCGGCGGAAAAAGTAAAGGAAATTTTGGCTAAAGAAGGCTATAGCTTGCCCGCCGATGTGAGAAGGCAAGTGCTATCGGAGATAACAGGCATTATAGACTGAGGTGGAGTGACATGCTGATAGTCGGCGAAAACATCAATGCGTCAAACAAGGTGGTAGGGCAAGCCATCAACAACAAGGATAAAGAGTTGCTGCAGAATCTTGCCAGGGATATAACTGCTGCTGGAGCCGATTTCATCGATGTAAATGCTGGCGTTGGCCATGGCTCCTGGAAGCATCCAGAAGCGGCTATGGAGTGGCTGGTGGAGACGGTCCAGGCAGTTACTGACAAACCGCTAGCCATTGACAGTGACCTGCCAAGTGTCATAGAGGCTGCCTTGGGCAAATTCCGTGGTGACAGGGTTATGATAAACTCGGTCAACGCCGAGCCAGAAAAGCTGGAATCTATCGGCTCCCTGGCGGCAGCTCACCAAGCTCTGCTGGTTGCGCTAGTTATGGGAACGGGAGGCATACCCAACAATGTCGAGGAGCGGCTAACCAACTGTGACGTGATAATGAGCCATCTAACCCGACTAGGCTTAGGAGAGGAGCAGGTATTCTTTGATCCCTTGGTGCTCCCCACTGCTGTGGATTCTGACCAGGCATTGGTTACGCTAAAGACCATCGAGGGAATAAAGTCCCGTTACCCATCAGCTAAAACAGTGATGGGGCTTAGCAATATTTCTTATGGGCTGCCCAACAGGCAGTTGGTCAACCGAGCGTTTCTACTCATGGCGGCTTACGCAGGGCTGGACGCCGCCATCCTTAACCCGCTTGATGCCAAAATCATGAGCTTCGTTAAGGTGGCCGATATGCTTACTGGGAAGGATACTGCATGCAAAGGGTATATTAAGGCCCATAGGAGGGGCCTCTTGGTAGATTAGCGAGGAGGAGCAAGATGCCCAGACAAGGAATCTTTATTGACCACCCTTATGAAAGGATGACAAAGGAGCAAATCAAGCAAATTCACCATGCCTCGATGCAGATTCTGAATGACCCCGGCATGATATCTTTTAATCGCGAGGCGGCGGAGATATTCAGTGCCAACGGCGCAGAAGTTACGCCAATAACATCTGCCGATAATCCCTGCTGGTTGCTAAGAATACCAGAGAAACTCGTTCTACAAGCCATCAGTACTGCACCTGAAATAGTCAAGTTAGGTGCCAGAAATAAGGATAACAGCCTTTTCCTGAATGGTGAAGAGCCAAGGGTATTCTTCGTTTCTGGCTCGGAAACCAATATCTGGCTGGATGTTGATTTCCCAACGTATGTTAAGAAATCTGACCCTGGTACTGAGATTCTGGTGCCCGAATTTCACAAGCGGCGTGGCACTGTTTTAGACCTTTGTCAGGCGGCTCACCTATGTGAGCATCTGGAAAGTCTGGATGCCTTCATTCGTTCCGTAAATATCCAGGATAAAGACATTACCGAAGATAACAAAGATGTTAATAAATTCTTTGCCTCCTTAAATAACACTACCAAGCATGTGATGGCAGGGCTGACCAGTTTGGAGCAACTGGATAACGTGGTGAATATGGCAAAGCTAATAGTGGGGGGAGAAGAAGAACTCAAGGAAAACCCAATTATTTCCTTTATCACCTGTTTGGTGAAAAGCCCTCTGCAATTTGTGGATGATACCAGTCAGACCTTGATGGAAATCTGCAGGAGGGGACTGCCAGTAGTAGTTTCGTCCGCACCCCAGGCTGGAAGCACTGCCCCTATGAAGGAAGACGGCATTATGGCTCAAATAAATGCTGAAGTTCTGGCGGGAATAACCTTGAGCCAGCTGGTAAACGAGGGAACACCAGTGCTTTACGGAAGCGTACCGGTCAGAGCCCGGCTTGATACCCTCAATGATTCCTATGGTGCTCCTGAAACCAGCCAATATAACATTGACTGCGTTCAAATGGCACGGTTCTACAAGTTGCCTTGCTACGCTACCGCGGGAGTGTGCGATACGAAGATACCGGGACAACAAACATCGATAGAGAGACTGTTCTCAGACATATTGGTCACTTTGAGTGGGCCGCAATACCTGCATTGTGCCTACGGTCTCCTTGATTGCAATTCTACTTTCTGTTTACTCCAGGCTGTTTTGGACGACGCTCACTTTCAGATGATCAAGTTCTTCCTGCGACCGCCGCGGATCAGCGAAGACGAGGTTGCTGAGACTCTAAAACAAATAAGAGCGGTGGTGGCGACACCACAAAAACTATACATCAGGTATATTCGCCCCCTGATGCGTAGTGGAAAACTCTCAATGCCTTATCCCTTTGAAGGGGATGGGGAGACGGATAATGTATTCGCGTTGGCCTACGAAAGAATGAAGCAACTCCTTGCACAACCTGTGGAGCACATAGACCCAGCTACCACCAAGAAGATATTTGAAGAGATACCTGGAATACTGTCCAGACTGAACGTATATGAAGAAAGGAGGAAGCAATGAAGGAAGTAATGGAGGAAGCAATGGAGGAAGACATACTTGCACTGCTTAAGGAGAATGTTATCCAGGGTAGAAGGACCAGGGATGATGAAGGAGTAGATGGGGATATGGTCGGGACCCCGGCAGTATTGGAGTTAACGCAGTTAATGGTGGAAAGCGATATCGCTCCAGAAATAATAATCAAGCAAGGTTTAACCGCAGGGATGCAGGTGGTAGGCGACAAGTTTGCCACAAAGGAGTATTTTATCCCGGATATGTTGGCCTCCGCCGAAGCGGTGGGGGCAGCTATGGATATTCTAAGGCCAATTCTTGAAGCTTCTGACATTGAAACAAAAGGGCGATTCGTTATAGCCACAGCAAAAGGGGATATCCATGACATCGGAAAGAACATTGTTGCTATCTTGCTCAAGGGGGCAGGTTATGAGGTAAAGGACCTGGGCATAGATGTTTCTCCGGAGAAGATTGTCGAGGTTGTTAGAGAGTATGAGCCTGATTTCCTTGGCCTTTCTGCTTTACTGACTACCACGATGGTAGCTATGGGAAAGACAATTGAAGCACTGAAAGAAAATGGGCTTAGGGACAAAGTCAAGGTTCTGGTTGGAGGAGCAGCAGTCTCTGAGGAGTATGCTCAGGAGATAGAGGCGGATGCCTACTGTGTGGACGGTTTTCATGCCATTAAGGTGCTTGAAGATTTTCAAGAAGTGAGACTATAACCCAAGTGCGTTACTTTGATTATTCGATTAGAGGAGGGTAACTATAGCCGGAATTGCTGGAATCATATCGGTGGGTGGAGAGTGTCCGAGTGGGACGACAAAGCAGGTGACAAGAATGTTGGAGTTGATCCGTCACCGGGGCCCGGACAACACCACCACACGGACATTGCCAGACAAGACGGGAGCACTGGGTGCAGTTGAAATCAACCTGACGCTCGAAAGGACGCCCTGCACCTCAGTTTCCACGCCCCCGTACATTCTCTTTGACGGAGAACTATTCAATGAAAGGTCTCCAGGGCAAAGTGACGTGGAGCTTTTCAAGCAGTTTTACCAGAAGTACGGGAAAGATTGCTTCAAACACCTTGACGGGGGTTATAGCTGCGCCATTGTCGAAGAGGACGAAACCATCTTGGCCCGTGACCATGTGGGTGCAAGGCCCCTTTTCTACGGGCCGGCAAACAACTTATTGTGCTTCTGCACAGAAATGAAGGGGTTGATAGACCATGTTCGTTTTGATGTCCATGAGCTTGCCCCTGGACACATGTACAGTACAAAAGAAGGGCTGAAGACCTTTGATCCATTTGTTCCTGACATACCTGAAATAGGCGACCTGAAAGAAACTGCCAGTGCGCTGAGGGAACTCATGATAGAGGCAGTAAAGAGAAGAATGAAGGGAGTGCAAGCCGTTTCCCTGAGCGGTGGTCTTGATAGCTCCCTCATTGCAGCCATAGCCAGGGAGTTTAATCCTGATCTGCAGGCGTTCACTGGTACCATTGATAGTGCACCAGGCCCAGACCTGGAAAATGCCATATTGATGGCTGATTTATTAGGGCTGGAACATCACATCTATAGAATCACTGACTCCGAGATTTCCAATTTCATCCCTGAAGCGATTTGGTATCTGGAGAGCTTTGACGAGGACTGTATATCTGGTGTTATCTCCAATTGTTGCGTCTCAAAAATGACAAAAACATATAGCGACTCCATTCTTGTGGGGGAGGGGGCTGATGAGCTGTTCGGGGGATATCGCATGGTGCTGAAAAGCCCCAGGGTGACCAGTGATGAACACAGGGAACAGCTGGCTCAAAGGCTGGTGGAAATCGCGTACAATACCGCACTCAGACGCATGGACCGGGGATGGATGGCGAATGCTGTAAACTACCAGACTCCCTTCCTGGATACGAAGGTCGTAGCTTTCAGTCAGAAGATCCCCATGCAGTGGAAGATTTATGGTGAAAAGCAGGTGGAAAAGTACATTTTGAGAGAGGCATTCAGAGATATGCTTCCTGAGAAGATCGCCAGTCGTGAGAAACTCAGGTTCGCTATGGGGACAGGCATGGACGACGTTATGGATGCGCTGGTCTCCAAACTAGTTGACCCCGAAGGGATAAAAGAGCGACCGAAAACGTTTTACGGATTGTCATTTGCAACCTTCAAAGAGCTGTACTATTACGACGAGTTCTTACGCCTTTTCCCGCCCGCCTATGAAAAACAGACCATCCGATGGGATCCCTTCAAGTAGAAGATGAGTTCGGAAACATCATGTTGCGAACGCAAAATCTATGGATGGGCACTATTTGGTGCTCACCTCAACTTCAGATTCATTTTTGGCAGGAACACTAACGAATTCGTGAGCCGGTCCGCTTATCCACAATGGAATTGACGATCCTTGGGTCTGGCGGCTGCATGGTCATTCCCAAACCCCTTTGCCAGTGCAGGGTCTGCCAGGAAGCAAGAAAGAATGGTATTCCTTACAGCAGAGCAGGTCCCTGTGCTTTCCTTCATGATATCAACCTCCTGATTGACACACCAGCGGAAATTGTCAGCCTTTTGAATCGTTCCCCTATCCGCCGTGTCGATTACCTGATGTTCACTCACTTGGACCCTGACCACGTGGAAGGATTTCGGGTAGTCGAGCAAATTGCGCTGGATTTTCGTACCTGGCGTGCCTATCCAGAAAAACAGATTTGTTTGTTGCTCCCCGACCAGCTAGGCGAAGGAATAAGGAATATTTGTTCTCAGTATGGTCCCTTGATCGATTTCTACCAGGAAAGCGGTTTTGTCAGGCTCATGCTTTTTCAGGGCAGTGTCCAGATAAGAGACGTTCGCATCACTGCCATCGCAGTTGATCGGGGTTCCCAGTTAGCCTTCGTTTACATCTTTGAAAAGTCAGGACGCAAGGTGGTTTATGCTCCCTGCGATATCAAGCCCTTCCCAGAGCATCGCAATGAGGTTCAACAGGCCGATCTGCTGGTCATCCAGCCGGGGATATTTGAGAAAGGGCTGAAGCATGGCTTCAGATACCCAGCCGACCATATCTCCAGGACCACACTCTATACCTTTGAGCAAACCCTGGATCTGGCGGCACGTCTCCGCGCTAAGAGGACCATTTTTGTTCACCTGGAGGAATACTGGAACCGGAGCTATGACGATTACCGCGCCCTGGAGACTAACGACCAGAGGCTCCGCTTTGCCTATGATGGCATGCAGCTAACTGTGTGATACATGTTCGACGTCAGCAACAATGAGACGCTTCATCG
>CAYVCJ010000022.1:5750-16632 GCA_964450165.1 uncultured Dehalococcoidales bacterium | reverse complement strand
CTTTAGGGCATCTCAAGCCATCCCATATTAATCCTTCAGATGAAGTTCTTTCCTTGTTAGGGGCACCGAAGGTTGAGGTGGAGGCGGTGCCGGTGAGGGAAGCCGGGCGAGTAGCCGAGCGTTGAGTTGGGGCTACTCGCGCGGGGGCGGGGACAAGCCCGACCCTCATAATCCTCCTTCACCTGGTGGAAGGAGTTGACCCTCACCCTACCCATCTCCCTTCGAGGAACATAAAACTTGTAAGGGCTTATACAAGATACTATAACTCAACTGTGTAGTGGCGGGGCTTAACCCCCCTTTTGTTTATTACTTTAGTCCTCATTACTTTAGTCCTGACCACTTTAGTCCTCGTTGACAGCCTTCCAATTTATGTCAATAATATTCTTAAATGAATAGTCACGCTTTAATTCCTCTAATTGCTACTATCGCGTATATTCCCATATTGGTCATTTTGCTGGCTAACCGGCCCTGGGATAGAAAGCAAAAGTTTGCCTTCCTATTCTTGATTCCTGCCATATTGTGGAGTCTGACTGACATTTTCTTTCGCAGCGATTTCTTCATGCCGGATAAGCTCTTCCTGGTTAAAGTTGTTCTTTGCCTTGCTATCTGGATGGGAGTCCAGGGGCACTATTCTTTACGCTCCTTCTATAGCTCTCAAAGACTCAAGATACCGTTTGCTTACATTCTGCTGGTAAGCTGTATTGTTCTGGCAGCGCTGGGCTATATCCCCCGGGGCATTGATGTTACCACAGGCGGCATAGCTGTTGAGTATAGTAACTGGCTTATCCTTATAGTTTTTGTCCTCTTCACCGTTATTGCCAGGGATATCCACCTTTTATCTCGAAAGCTTAGAGTTCTTGCTAACCCCCTGGAGCGTAACCAGATTTTTTACCTGCTTCTTGGCGTTGCTACTTTAGCCATCTTCGATTTGACTTCTTTTGCTCCTGGCGGGGGGGAGTATCCCATAGGTCATCTTGGCAATCTTATTACTGCTGTCATCTTAACCTATGCCGTGATAGCGCATCGCTTGCTGGATGTCAGGGTCGTCTTTCGGCGCGGGCTGATATGGCTGACCGTGTGTGTTATTGGGGCTTGGGCTTATGTGGGTTTATTCTTTCTGGCTCAAAGGCTAACTGGCTTTGATATCAACCGATCTGCGATAATAGCTAATAGCAGCATAGCAATTCTAGTTGCTGTGCTCTTTTACTGGCTGGTTGGTTCTCTGGGGAGAAGGATGGAGCAATCCCTCGTCGGCAAAAGATATGGTTACCGCCGGCGGTTATTTGATTTTACCCGCAAAATATACGATGTTTCCACTCTGGAAGAATTTGGCAATAAGCTTATGCCCCTCCTTTCTGAGTCTGTAGGCTGCCAGAGAGCGTGTTTGTTTCTACCTCAAGACGGGAAAGGAGATTTTGCTGTTCGATTTAACTATCCTCTCAGGGAGGATAATCCTATGCACGGGCTGAAATTAAGGGCGGATAGTCCCATTATAACCTGGCTCAGGCAGAAAGGCAAGACATTAACCGATAGAGAGCTCGCTACCCTCCCTCAATTTCAATCTATGTGGCAGGATGAGAAGAAACAGATTCAATCGGCAAATGTAGAGATGTTCCTTCCTTTAACAAACAGAGGGGAGCTTGTGGCTATTCTAGCCATAGGCAATAAACAGAATAACAAGCTTTATACTGTTGAGGATATTGATTTAATGAAGTCTGTTGCTGCTCGTGTAGCATCGGGACTGGAAAAGGAATATTCCCATGAACGTATACTAGAGCAGGATGAGGAATTAACTCTCGTTAACCGTCTGACTGCAATCATCACCTCCAACATGAATATACAAGATATATTTGAAAGCTTCGTTAAAGAACTGAAGATAGTTATTAGCGTTAACTATGCCGCAATTGCCTTGATTGAGGAAGGCCAACTTTACGATGTGGCTTTGTCCGGTGAGGTACCCCCGGTGAGACAGGCAGGAGAACGAATACCACTTGAGGGGACAACTACTGAGTGGGTAAGCAAGGTAAGGAAAACCTTATATGAAGCTGACCTGACGGAACAGAGGATGTTTTGGACCGCAGAGCATTATATCAAGGAAGGAATTCGCTCCATCGTTCACTTACCTTTGATTACCAAAGATAAGGGCATTGGTAGCTTAATCATAGGCAGCTACCAGCCTGATGCTTACAGCAAGGAAGAAATACGCCTCCTGGAGCATTTAGCTTCGCAGATCGCTATACCGGTCAAGAATTCTCAGCTATATCTTAAGGCTGAACAGAGAAGCCGCATTGACGAACTAACCGGTTTGTTCAATCGCCGCTATTTTGAAGAGCAGCTTGAAGATGACCTTGCACGGTGTTCCAGATACGGTGGCATGTTCTCTTTATTCATGCTTGACCTTGATAATTTTAAGGCTTACAACGATATATACGGGCATCCCTCGGGTGATAAACTTCTAAATGAAATAGGGATGATTATCAGGAACTCTATCAGGAGTGCTGATAAGTCTTTTCGCTATGGTGGAGACGAATTTATTGTTGTCCTACCCGAGACAAAGGATGAAGATGCTTGCGTGGTGGCTGAGCGAACTCGGGAGCGGATTGCCGCTGTTATGGAGGCAAAACAGGCTGGGGTAGCCTGTAGCATCGGTTTGGCTAGCTATCCCACTGATGGTGTGTTGCTGGATGAACTTGTTACTGCAGCTGACACTGCTCTTTATCATGCCAAAGAAACGGGTGGCAATCGTATTTATCGTGCCTCCCAAATCTTCTCTGAACCAGTAGGAAAGGCAGGAGCGAATGCTAGACATACAGGCCTGGGCGTGGTCTACGCTTTAGCCTCAGCGGTGGACACCAGGAATCCTTATATTTATGGGCATTCCAGGAAGGTTAATGCCTACGCCGTAGCTCTGGCTGAAGCGCTTAGCTTACCACCCGAGACAGTATCTAGGATAAGCACCGCTGCTTTGCTCCACGATGTGGGCAAGATCGGTATCCCTGATGAGCTACTTAATAAGAGTGGAGCGCTAAGCGATGCGGACTGGTACCAAATTAAGCTTCACCCTCGCCTGGGAGCAAATATTGTGGGTAATGTACCTAGTCTCGTTCCTTGCCTGGGTGGCATTTTATATCACCATGAGAGGTGGGATGGCAACGGTTATCCTGAAGGGCTTAAGGGTGAAAGTATCCCGCTGGAAGCTCGCATTCTGGCTATAGCTGATGCCTTTGATGCCATGACTTCCGCTCGTCCTTATCACCATACCTTCTCTCGCGAGGAGGCTCTGGAAGAACTCAGGCGTGGTGCTGGCACGCAGTTTGACCCCAAGTTGGCGGAAGTTTTCATCAATATTATCAAAGCTGGCCTTCCTGCGAGTGTAACGTAGGCTTCAGGATGTTTTACGCTTGTATGATGGGAAAAGTCAACGATGAGGCTGCACAACCCGCTCAACTGTTAAGCCTTGCCACACCCTATCCCCGCTTGCCGAAGTTTGCTTAAGAATAGGTGCTCACTATCCGCACACCCCTGACAAGTCCGTTAAGGCACCCAGCGCAATCGACCCTATTATCTTCGGTTCAGGAAACTCGCTTAGCGCGCAGCCCCGTTTCCTTTATTGCTAAACACAGCCTCATAGCTACAAGGTTCAATACTCCGAGCAACAGGAATCCGGGCCAGAACAGATGGCTAAAGTCTATGACCACCCCCATGACGACGGGCAGGATAAATGCGCCAACACGGTTTAGCGTGAAAATCAGCCCCATCGCAGAGCCGGTATGAAGGGGACCGATACCCTCCATTTCCAACACTATGGTTCTAAACAGGGGAATAGCGACTCCTACACCCACAGCAATCAAAATCAGCACAGCAATCAAGGGTACACCCATAAAAAAGGCTACCAGGGATATACCTACGCTGCTTAGCAGCAAAAAAGGCCACACAAAGGGCTTCCTGACACCGAGCCTGTCCGACAGAGACGGCCCCACGACATTAAAGACACCGCTACTCACCAGGGTGAGTCCAAGAAGAAGCCCAGCCCTTGCAGCAGTCATCCCCTTTTCAACTAGCATGGTCGGGAGAAAACCCTGGAAAGCAAGAAAGCCACCGACCAGGCAGAATTCCATTAAACATATAAGCCAGAGGTCCTTAATCCTGACGACCCTCTTCAAGCCCTCCCAGGTTCCCGGTTGACGTGCCGCACCTTCAGCCGCTATTTCATCGACCGGTCGCTCTCTAGCCCCTGCAAGCCACACGATGAGAAGCACCACAGCAATAGCCCCGGTCAACCACATCGTTGGTCTCCAGCCACCAAGAAGCGGGGATAGCACCGAGGCACCCGTCATATTCCCAAGAACCAGACCCACGCCAACTGATATGCTAAGTATTCCATTAGCCCGTCCTAGCTCCGTTCTACCGAACCACAGGCCAATCCCCTTTGTTAGATTAGGCACGATGAAAGCCAGAGATGCACCGAAAAGGAACATAGCCACCGTCAATCCCTGGAATCCGGGCATAAAGCCGCGCAGAGCACAGAATACGGCTGAAAAAATAAGCGCACTCGCTATTACTCTTTTCACTCCAAAGCGATCGGCCATAGCGCCGCCTACAAGCGAGAATAGCATCATCCCTAGAAACCATGAGCCCCAGATAATTCCTATCTGGGTATGTGTTAAGCTTAATTCAGCAGCAATCTCAGGCAACAGAGGAGGCACCACACCTATGTTTAAGCCATTAAGAAAACAATCTATCAAGCAAAAATAGACAAGCATATGTCGCCTGTATGCCCATTTCTGCTCTACCATCCTATGCACCCTAATTTCGTAAGATAGCCGCTATTCCTCTTTGAGATTCCCTTATGGTAACGAACGGCTATTTTGTTCAGGCTTGGGAAGCTTTATCGCCGCTTGCCGAAGTTTGGTATAAAAGAGTAAATACTCGCTATTCGCTTAGCTTCTAATTCCTTTTGCCGTAAAACCCATGCCATCCGCTGTTGTCACACCTACGTTTTCTTATACGCTTCTAAAAAGTCATTCCTGGGGATACCTGCTTGAGTGCAGATCGTTCTCAGCGTAGAAGCCTTTATCTTCGGATGATTAGACATGGTCAAAGGAGTGATGCTCCCATCAGGATTTCGACGCACCATGGAAATATGCTCCTTTTCACGCATAACCTGGAAACCAAGAATTCCCAGCGCCTTGACCACCCTCCGTTTTGGAGCATCAACAGGGAATTTCGGCATTAACCTTCAACCCCGGCCTCGGCAATGAACGCCTCAAGAACCGGGGGCTCTACATCAAGAACCTCGTCTCCGAAAGTGTCAATGTGAAAGCGAATGGCTGACTTCACATCTGAAAGTGCCTCTTCATAAGTATCTCCTTGTCCAACCACAATTCCTTTAAGTCCCAAGGGATAAGCTACATAGCCATCAGGATGTTTTTCCACAATAATCTTCAATTGCCGCATTTAACTACCTCCCCTTGAACTGCTGCAGGATAGCAATGATATACATGAACCCTCAGTTCACCTAACCTGCTCCAGCCTCTAAAATCCTATCAAGCTACTACGGTAGCTGTCAAAACTACTATACACCTAACAAGAATAAATACTTAGTATTTACCAAGCTTTGCCTCTTCGCTAGCAAGAAGAATCTCAGCAGAACTAGCCTGGTAAAATAGACTTTCGTTCAGGCAGATTTTATCCTTTTCTGTATCCTGAGCCACGAGTCTGTGATGAGAAAACTCTCCTCCATATTGTGAATCATTCCTACAAACTTGTTCATAGGTACTGAGAATGTGAGTACATTGTTGGGAACAAAAGGACGCGCTGAAAGGTCGAACATCCCAATGACTCCTCTGGGGCGGGCAGAATCTCTTTCAAGATACGGGTACTGGACAATTGTGGAACAGCCCGAGCCAAAGGGAGTGAATACTGCATCTTGCTCAGCTTCATCAAAACGCGCCAGAGTAAAGAGCCCCGAGAGAACATCGGGCTCCGCAAAGAAGATAACAACTTCAGGGTCGTCTGACTCCTCAAGCTTGTCCCATCTTTTAAATACTATGAAGCGTCCGGGTGCTTTGAACGCAGGCGAGCGTTTCATTATTTCCTTGACCAGTTCCGGAGATTTGCAATAGCGCTCACCGGGCAACTTACCGGGGATTCCGTAGGAGAGGAAGTATTCAAAGTCGGGCATAATCCCTTCTGTAAAGCCAAGGTATCGTTTGCCCCCAGGACAGCCGACTGAGTCCACATTAAAACATGAGGAACTTCCCCCCCTGACATCTAATAATGCCTCAACGACGCATCCTGGTACTGAGCCGGGCTCGACCAGCCTGGCATGTCCTTCTTCGTTGGTATAATAGAAAATAACCGGAAGTTCCGCACCGTCAAAATATTTTTCCCAGAGCCAACTGAATTTCTCTTTGATATGTTTGTTCATATGGAAACTAAGCAGTCACGTTTTCCCTTTTGTCGATGCCAGCCAAACTGCGAGCAAGGCTCTGCTTGAGGTCCATATCCGTCTCGCGCTCAATCATAATTTTCTGTGCCTGAGGCGAGCCTGCTCCATGCATTGACTCTGTGCGATAACTGGGAGCTACTTGGCCAAAAGTCATGGACTGGATGAGCGTCAACATACGTATTCGGTGCTCTGTAGGTACATCAGGTATTCCTTTCAGGTACTTATCGATATATTTGCCTATCACAGGATGCCTGAAGTCTTTTTCGGAGGGCAGCGTTACCAGAATACCGCCGGCTATGTCCTCGGCAAGCCTGCAAAGCTCGTAGGGAAACCTCGTCACATTGTGCTTACATACGTTGGCTAGAAGGATGTTGGGCTGGTAGTTGCCAGACATAGTCTGCCGCCCCTCGTAAGCGCAGGCTAATCCGCAGGCATGTATTGTTTCAGCGAGGTGAATCATCTCCCCAAGCTTCTCCCTGATATGAGGGGCTCTGCGTGTCCCGTTGTAATCAGCCATTGAGGCCGCCGCTCCGATAAGCACATCACCTATGCCCGGCTTACAACCGCCGTAGCTTTGTCTATGATAAGCAGCGAATCTCTCCACCATAATAATGGCAAATTCGATCTCCCCACACATGAAAACCCTGTCCCACGGGACAAAGACGTTGTCCAGGATAGTCAGTGTCTCCTGCCCACCGAAGCCGTAGTTACCAACATCGATATCACCATCCTCAAGCTTGCGCGTATCGCAGGACTGTCTTCCATAGACGAGGTGTACGCCTTCAGCGTCTGTTGGTATAGCACAGGTTAATGAATAGTCCTCATCGCCGTCCCGCATCCTCAGGGTTGGCATAATGAGCATTTCATGTGAATTCACGGTTCCCGTTTGACTTGCTTTTGCCCCCTTTATGATAATTCCATCACTCCTTCGCTCTACCACATGCACAAACATGTCCGGGTCAGCCTGCTTGCTTGGAGCCACCACCCGGTTGCCCTTGACATCGGTCATGGCACCCTGGACACAGAGGTCATTCTGTTGAACATACTTCAGCCACTCTTTAAACCTGTGGTGATACTTGGTTCCGTGCGCCTGGTCAATTTCGTAGGTGGTACTAAAAACAGCATTGATGGCGTCAAGACCAACACACCTCTGGAAACAACAGGCTGTCCTTTGTCCCAGCTCCCGCTGTAATTTTACCTTACTGACCATATCACCGGTGCTCTTGAAGAGAGAGTTAAATCTGTTTACCTTCTTTCCTGTAAGCATCGAGTCCGTGGTTGCCAACTCCTTGTTCTTGGGCTCGTGAGCAAGCTTGTAGGTCATTGCCACAGCGTTGATTGATGGTCTGATAATAGGATTATCAACCCAATTCTCCACCTTTTCACCAAGTAGATAGAGGTCCAGTTTCAGCTTACGCAGACTCTCGATGTACTCTGCAGCGGTTTTCAATGGCATGATACATCATCTCCTTTCTCGTCTTTTTTGCTTGACTTCGGCTTCTTCTTAACAACATGGGAACAAATTCGATAAAAAGGCCCCTAAGGCTTTAAGTGTTTTTCAAGCTCTTCAAACTGCGGGATCTGCATGGGCTCAAATAATAGATAACTCTGAACAGGATAGCGTGAGCCTCCTTTATGGGTTGCCTCAAGTCCTGCTATCAGGTCATCCACTTGAGATGCCGGTAGACTAAACGCCATCTCGTGGTCCTGTGTAAGCCCGAGCACCCTTTCACCCCTGCCAGGATGAATAAAACAGGCCTTTCCTTCTTTAAATGGCCATATCATCTCGTTTGCACAGGTAAACCCCAGGTTTGTCTCAGAGGTAACAACCCCACCCCTTTTATAGATATAGCCCTGGGCGAGTCTCATCATCTGCGCCGGATTGCCATATATGACCACCACATCCGGGGCAAGCTTTATCCTTGAAAGAGGGGATATATAGAGTTTTTCAAATCTATTTGGCTCCATTATGGTCATTTTCTCAAGAGTTTTCATAGCAGCATCTTTTGTCTCAAAATAACCCATACTCATAAGGAAATCTATTACTGCCTCCGGGGTTTCAGGCTCCCTCCACCCAAAGCCGAGGAGTGCCGGGATACAATTTATGTCATCTTTTGTTACCCCCATAGACCATCCCCATCTCCGGGCAATATTTGTTGCCTGACACAGGGCAATCTTTATCCCCATACTTGAGGGCGTCGGTGTCTTTTCCGGGAATGCATCATCCTTTTTCAGGAAATTCACACCTAAAGGAAATGTGTCCAGCCTTAAATACCTATCTAATTGCTCTCCTTTTGCCTTCCATGCATCTTGAGTCATAATTACCTCCTTACTGTTTTTCGTCTTTTTGGCGCTCCATTTCTCCCAGTATTAGCTCTGTAGCCAGCCTGGCAGCGGTACCAACAACCTTTGAACAATGCGCAGGCATCTTAGCCTCAATGGCTTTTTCCAGCTCCGCTGGATCATATAGATTAAAAGTCCTGCCCATAAGGCGGTTCTGGATATCATAGCACCGGCATGACCCATATTGTTCAACAAATCTGTCATGAAGCCTTTTAGCCATTATATAGGACCTCATAGGTTTCATCATATCAGGGAAGTCCTTCTTTTCCCTGCCAAAGAGGTAACTGATCACCATTGAACCGCCAACAAGGGCACCGCACGAGCCATCCCCCGTTAAGCCCAATCCATCTGCAAGCCCACTTGCACTTCGGAACACATCATCATTTTCAATGCCCAGGGCATCGAAGATGCCCGCAATGGATGTCTGGGCACACCCGGTACACTTCATCTCGTATTTGCGGGCAGACTCAAACGCCCTTTCCAATACAGCATCCCGCGAGTTTTTCATAACTACCTCCTTATATCCCCCTTTTCTTCAACCCATCCTCAATCGATAAACATCTTATAGAATAAATATTCACTATTTACCCAGCTTTGCCTCCAGCTCTTTTTGCCGCAAAGCCATGGTCACATCGCCGCGAGTTCTCTCAATAATGCCTCGAATGGCATCGGTGGTCCGCCTCAAACCATGAGTGATGATTTCGGTGAAATCCATAGTCATCAACGTGCCATAAATATCATCCATGGCACCGAGCAACTCCTCACAGCGAGAGAAATCCCCTCTCCTCATGCTATCCAGTAAGTAGCGCCTTAATTCACCGACCGCCTCGCCAAGCCCATTGAGATATGCGGCGTAATCAACGCCTATTGCCTCAGGTTTAGGGAGCTCTTTCCCAACGATCAAAGCGAAGGTGATGCTCCCTTCAGCGAATTCTTTCTGGGCATCATGAACGAATCCTGAATGAAGCAAACCGGGATGGTCATTGAGGCTATCATTTATCTCCTGAACCAATTTGTAAGTTGAATCAAGAATTTGCCTCGCCTTATCCTGCTCCTGACGATGAACAGCCCTTATAGCATTGGCGCTATTGCGAATTATCTGGCGGCAGAGGCGCAAAGCCTTCTCCCTGGCTTCATCCTCAGCGGTAAAATAGGCACGGATTTCTTCAGCGATAGCTCCTAGCTCATCCCCTAACCCTGGCATTTTCTCTTTGCCTTCCTTATCTCGTTAACCAACCCTTTGGTGGCTTTTTTGACATCTGGCTTGCTCAACACAGCACTAATCACAGCAACACAATCAGCACCAGCAGCAATTACCTCACCAATATTGCTTTTATCAATGCCGCCGATAGCCACCACTGGTGAGGATACTGCCTCCCTTACCTGCTTGAGCATATCCAGGCCGACGACAATAGCCCCTTCTTTACTCTCCGTAGGGAACATCGAGCCCACAGAAATGTAATCCGCCCCTTCATCCCCCACCTCGATTGACCGTGATACCGTGGTAACCGAGCTACCAATTATCTTAGCCATCGGCAATTCTCTCCTGGCAACATGAACCGGTAGGTCTCCGTAGCCGATATGGAGACCATCAGCATCGACTGCCAGTGCTAAATCCAAATAATCATTGATGATGAATAAAATTCCTGCCTTCAGGCATAGCTCCTTAAGCCTCTCAGCAATGGGCAATAGTTCCACCATACTCCTTTGCTTGTCACGGAGCTGGATAACCTTGGCCCCTCCCTGAATAACCTCTCGGGCTACATCCAATTCATCCCTGCCACCCAAAACTTGCCTATCCACGATAACATAAAGCCCGGTCAACTCCTTCATCTTATCCTGCCGTGTTAGTCTGGAAACCATCTCTTTTTCCACCGAATAAAGGAGGAACCTCACCTTCTCAAACTTGACAGCATCGAGCTTGGAGCTCAGTTCATCCAGTTTAGCCAGCTCCTCCAATACCCGCAGAGATTCCTCCACCCTGTTAGCATTTGCTTCAACCAGGCTAACTAAATCAGGGTAGGACTGCCTGTTGAGATTGCCTCGCCTTCGGCTCGCAATGACAGACGGGTGGCTCGCAATGACAGA
>CAYVCJ010000022.1:0-5650 GCA_964450165.1 uncultured Dehalococcoidales bacterium | reverse complement strand
GGCTCGCAATGACAGACGGGTGGCTCGCAATGACAGAGGGGCGGCTTGCACTGGCTGAAGGGGGCCTGGCAATGACATTTTCTCTGCCGACATCGTGTTCCGAGTCCCGTTCCTCAAGAAGAATTATGCCCAGAGACTCACCAACCTCAGCCAGACTGTGACGAATAGTTCTTAACTGCTGGCTTAATGTAGCATCACTAAGAACAAAACGGGCAATATCTTCCAGAACACGCAAGCCCTCAGCGGAACGATTGAGGTTGGCATCAACTATACGAAGCAGTTGGTGAGGCACTTTGCAAATCCTTCAAAGGCTCAGGCATCACACCCTCTCTGGCTGCCTGTATTTCCTCTTCAAGCTGGGAAGGCATCTCTTCGCCCATCTCCTTAAACTTTTTCTCCGCCCAACGCCCAATGTTGCGTGGGTCTTTGTAATAATCATCGCTCGGATGAGATGATGGTTCGCCACTCTCCTGCCATACCGTTTGTAATGACTTATGGTAAGCGAAGCCTGATACGACACGGGATAAATTAGCGCTTCCGCAAAAGCGACAGGTGGGCGAAACAGGCTCCGAGATACTCCTCACCAGAACGCTCGTCTTTCCACGACAATCACGGCAGATAAACTCATAGATTGGCACCTTGCCTCCTTGCTAATCCCCTGCCGTCTCTGACGACTCGGATAGACCCGTGACCTCTTTCCTCTTTTGCTCAATCTGTTCAGCAGGCCATTCCCCGCTCTCCATTCTCTCGGTCATCTCCTCATAATCTGGAGGAGGCTTCTCGCCTCCAGTCATTTTCTTGTTCCACTCAGCCAAAGCTCTGGGGTCACTACGCATCATCCCCTCAGTCAAATTTCTGTCGGAAAGTATATCGTCATAAACATCCTTGTAGGTTTTATGCATGGCGAAAGTGGAGAATGTCCGCTTGAGCTCACCCCCGCAGTGAGGACAGGCAGGAGCATCAGCCGAAAAATTGTGCCGAAATAAGCTAACCTTACGGTGGCAGGAATTACAACGGTATTCGTAAACTGGCATAGCTAATCAATAAAGATTCTATCACATTGCCCTCAAAAGCCAAATTATATGAACGAGTACAGGCTATTGCAATATAAAGTATTGTGGTATACAATGTTTCTGTTGGAGTTAGTTCTAGGTCATTACATACCGGGTTAAACTCCGCTAGGTTTTTTCAAGGTGCCGGGTGACCTTAACTTTAGCCAATAATTTAATAGAGAGGAGGTCATCCAATGGGTTATGTAGACAAAACGCTTGAGTGCGCCGATTGCGGGGCTAGTTTCACTTTCACCGCTGAGGAACAAGAGTTCTTTGCCACTAAAGGCTATGTGCATGAGCCCAAGCGTTGCCCAACGTGTCGCAAAGCGAGGAAAGCACAGCGTTACGGAGACGACTTCGGCTTCAGACGCCAGATGTTTCCTGCAGTGTGTGCCCGGTGTGGCAAAGAGACAGAAGTGCCGTTCCAGCCCCGTGAAGGTAGACCGGTATATTGCAGCGAGTGCTACAACGAGCTTAAAGCAAGTAAGCAACTTTGACTAGCAAGCAGTGGGGATTAACTACAAGCTAGGCCCCTGGTAATCATCCCCGAGAAGATGGACATTCGCGACTCGGGGTGAGCTTCCTCTATGTCAGGCAATACTGCAGCGAAGTCCTCCCGAATACAGTCCACACATATTCCCAATATTTGGGAAATAAGGGGAGATTCTTTGCCACAATTTCTGCATCTAGCTAACAAAGGCTATCTTCGTCCCAGCCCTATGGCGAGCAATACAAAATACATCAACTGAGCTAATGCCATGAAGAAAGAAGCTACATAGGTTAGAGCTGCCGCAGAAAGGACAGGCCTAGCACCACCGTATTCCTCAACCGAGACCAACCCGCTGCCACGCAGCATATGGAGCGCTCTACTGCTGGCATTAAACTCCATAGGAAGAGTAACCAAAGAGAAAAGAACCGCCAGGGCAAACAGGAAAATACCAGTCCAAACGACGTGCAGCCCAAATTTACCAGCGAGAAGATAGAGAAACAGACCAATTACGACGCATATCCAACCCAACTGGCTGCCGATATTGGCTGCAGGAACGAGAGCAGTGCGAAATCTCAAAAAGGCATAGCCAGTCCTGTCCTGAACAGCGTGCCCGATTTCATGGGCAACGATTCCCAACGCTGCCACCGAAGGGATGGAATAGACATCGGGAGAAAGTCGCAACACCTTATTTCTGGGGTCATAGTGGTCGCCTAACCTAGTTTTCACCTGCTCCAGCCTCACATCGTCCAGCTCATTATCCCTCAACAGTGTCCGAGCTGCCTCTACTCCAGCTACTCCATACATATTGCGCACCCGAGAATACTTCTTGAATGCTGAATTTACCTTCACCTGCGCGTAAATCATGAATAGGAACGGCGGTATCACAAATAAAAACCACATCGGGTCAAACAGGAAAAACATCTTTCACGCCTCCGCGAAATATTATTAACTTAAATAAAAATCGAGTCAAACAAGCTAGCACCCTCAACCCAGAACTGAGCCGACAAAGCTTCTTTGTCCTCTCAGAAACTCAGCAATTGACATTTCCTTCCTTCCCTCCAGTTGCACTCTACTAAGCCCCAAGACACCGTGCCCGGTGATCACACCTGCTTCAGGTGACGAAGGCAAAGCCACCACCTCCCCCACCTTTCCTGGAGTTATATCCTCCAGAGGAACAGCGCTGTGAATTCTAATCCTTCTGTCACCCCACCAGCCATAGCAAACTGGCCAGGGGTTATAAGCCCTTACCCTTCGCCAGATTTCCACAGCGGGAAGATGCCAGTCTATTTTCCCATCCCCGCTGGTTATCAGCTTGGTGTAAGTAGCTTTGTTTTCCTCTTGCGGTTGTGGCTTAATCTTGCCCTCAAGCCATTCAGGTAAAATATCCACCAGAAAAGCAGCTCCCGGTTGAGCTAGTTTATCAGTGAGTGAGCCAGTGGTATCTTCAGGCAAGATAGGCATCTCCCTCCGAGCTAAAATAGGGCCGCTATCCAATCCGGCATCCAATAACATGATTGTAACACCGGTAGTCTCATCCCCATCAAGAATAGCATTAACCACAGGGGAGGGACCACGATGACGGGGCAATAATGAAGGGTGAACATTAAGACAACCAAACTGGGGCAGGGATAACACCTCGGGAGGGAGAATGAGACCAAAAGCGGCAACCACGATGAAATCGGGGCAGAAGCCACTCAATTCCCGCACTGCTTGGGGAGACTTAAATGTCTTTGGTTGCATAACAGGGATATGGCGATTCAAAGCCAGAGCTTTTACCGGCGAACGAATGAGTTCCCGCTTTCTCCCCGCCGGCTTATCAGGTTGAGTGCATACTGCCACTACCTGGTGAGAACTATTAAGCAAACGTTCCAACACAGGCACGGCAAATTGCGCAGTGCCCATAAAAATAACTTTCATAACTAGCCCAACAGCATTTTCAAATATTTTTTTTGTTATGTCAAAATTCCCCTAGATGACCCAAAAACGTTTTTGCCATAATTTGACCTTGGTATTCTCCAATTACCCCATGTGGCTATCGGTGATTTTGTTTCTATGACTGAACCATTTTCGGCAAAAGAGGCTTGGGCAAGGGCTTTAGGACAGCTTCAACTCCAAGTCAACAGGATAAACTATGATACCTGGCTCAGGGATAGCCAAGGTATCAATTACGAAAACGACGTCTTCGTAGTTAGCGTTCCCAATACTTTCATCGCTGAATATCTTACAAAACGCTTTCACTCATTGATAAAGAAGACCATTGCCATTATCTTAGGAAAAGACTTAGAGGTCCAATTCGTGGTAGAGCAGCCAACACTGCCCAGAGAGAAGCCATTGCAGCGCGACGGCGGAGTGAGCACCAAGATGAAAACCTACCTATTTAACCCCAAATACACTTTCCCCAGATTTGTCGTGGGTGACTGTAACCGCCTTGCCTATGCTGCAGCCACAGAGGTAAGCCAGAAACCATCACTGGTCTATAATCCACTCATCATTTATGGAGACACTGGTCGCGGCAAGACTCACTTGTTACATGCTATCGGGCACATGGCGATAAAAAGCGGGCTGAATGTGGTTTACTCCTCCGCTGACCAATTCATCACTGAATTTGTGCTCGCAGTCAAGCAGAACGATGTAGACCATTTCCGAAGCAAATTCGGCCCGGTAAATATGTTCCTTTTCGATGATTTCCAACTACTAGATAATAAGAAGCAGACTCAACAGTTTTTCTTTCACACTTTCAACGAGCTTTATCATAATAACTGTCAAATCGTGATCGTTGCTGACTGCGCTCCTAAAGAGATGTCTTTAGTCGGCAACAGGCTAAGGTCACGCTTGCAATGTGGTCTTGTTACTCAAATTCAACCACCCGATTTTGGGACACGGTTAGCTATACTTCAAGCCAAGTCAACGGAGAAGGGACTCCCTATTATCGAAGAGACACTGCAATTTATCGCACGAAAGATACAGGATAATGTCTACCAGCTTGAAGGTGCCCTCACATACCTCGATGCCTATACCAAGTTAACCGGGCTTAGCTTAACTCCACAAATAGTCACCAAATTATTAACAACTAATAAAAACAACGATGACTGTAAAGTAATAGTCCAAACGGTAGCTGAATATTTTGACTGTTCCCTAGAGCAATTGCTAGGCAGAAAGAGGGACAAGGAGACTTCCCTAGCACGCCAAATCGCAATGTATCTCCTGCGAGAGAAAGGAAATTACTCTTTCACCGAGATCAGCAATATATTGGGCAATAGGAATCATGCCACAATACTCCATGGATATAAGAAAATAGCCAGCGATTTAGGGGTTAATTCCAAGCTGAAAAGACAAATCAGTCAACTTAAACAACAAATTGACAATTCTTATTAATACACTGTGAATAAAATATTACAAACTTAAGAATCATTTATTCCTTACTCAAAGCTTTTTTGTCATCCTCATATCAGTTCTTATTAATGTTATTATTATTCAAATACTATAGGTAAGTATATAGTTATGATAACTAATAATAAATGGACGGTGAGGTTATGAAAGTGGGGATTTTGGGAGGGACTTTTAACCCTGTTCATATAGGGCATCTGATTATTGCTGAAGGAGTCCGTGTAGAGTTGGGGTTGGAAAAAGTTCTTTTTGTACCTGCTGGTCAGCCATGGCTTAAGTTACAGCATGCGATTACCCCGGCAGGTTATCGTGTAGAGATGCTGCGTCTGGCTATTCTCCCTAACCTTCACTTTGAGCTAAGCGATGTGGAGGTGGAGCGCTCTGGCCCATCGTATACTATAGATACTATGGTTGAGCTCAAGAATCGGTTAGGTGCTCAGGCGGATTTGTTTTTTATCCTGGGGTGTGATGCTCTAGCTCAGTTTCCCGAGTGGAAGGAGCCGAGCAAGCTAATCCAATTATGTAAGCTAGTTGTTGTGCCCAGAGCAAATTTAGCTTTGCCAGATTTGGAAGGTGTAGAGCGTCGTATTCCGGGGATAACTGACAGGGTTAGCTACGTCGCCACGCCGATAATTGATATTAGTTCTTCACAGATTCGGGAGCGTGTGGCTCGAGGATTATCAATCCGACATCTTGTGCCGGACAAAGTAGAGGAATATAT
>CAYVCJ010000021.1:4015-17815 GCA_964450165.1 uncultured Dehalococcoidales bacterium | reverse complement strand
GTAAATCGTAGCAATAAAGGCTACAATAATGGCTATGAAAAACATATTCGCTATTCTGCTGTTAGCAGCGATACTGGTTGGTGGTGGAGGTTGTGGCGACAGCAGTCAGCCGACTACAAGCCATGATAGTACGATTGAATTCAGTCCACGTGGGTATGAACTGCTATTTACTCACGGGATTTTACATGAAATAGAGATTGTTATGACACAGGAAGAATGGGATGGTCTTATTCAGGATATGAAGGATTACGCCAGGACAGATCTCTTCCGCCAGGGGTTAACTGGTAACTACCGAGAAGCCACATTTATTTATAAAGGTCCTGCCGGTGATGCCATAATTGAGGAAGTAGGATTCAGGACAAAGGGTCATTACACACGGCCTATTCCTGAAGATGAACTGGGTTTCTTTCACAGAGCACATTTTAGAATAAGATTCAACGAGGTGTTTGACCAGAAGGAAGGAACAGAGGAGTATGAAGCAAGAAAGGACAGGAGATTTGCCAGGTTAAGGACGTTGGAGTTGAGGTTGAATTTGCAGGACATTTACTGGGATGACTCACAGATAAGGGAATTATACTGTTATGACCTTATGAATAGGGCCGGAGCATATACTTCCAGAACAGGTTCGACCAGACTGACAATAACTATTGATGGTGAAAAACATTATTTTGGTATCTATACAATGATAGAGACGATTGACAAATCATATTTGACAAAAAGATATGGCAACGCAAACGATAACGGAAATTTGTATAAGTGTCTATGGGGTGATTCCGGGCCGGCAACTTTGGAACCTGTAGATGAAAAATTCACCGATAACCCAATTTTCCCGGAAGAAAGAGCTATTGGGGTAAAAGATTGGAAAACACATTATAGACCTACTTATGATTTGAAAACAAATGAAGATGCGGCAGACCATACTGAGCTATTGAAATTCATAGATAATATCAATACATTAAGTGGTGCTGAGTTAAAAGATTATCTGGACGCTAATTTTGAGGTGGACCGTTTTCTAAGGTATCAGGCAATGAATATGCTTATCGGGAAATGGGACGATTACTGGGCAATGGGTAATAATTATTATCTGTATTTTAATGATGCTGGTAAAATTGAATTCATGCCTAACGATTATGACATGGCCCTTGGCGGCGGATTTATGCTATTTGATACCTCATCTGTTGGAATCTATGAATGGGGAAATCATTGCAGAGAGTTTTTGCAGTTGTTTTTGCAGTTGTCGGCTATTCAAATACCTGAATCCTGGTTAGATGAATATTGTGTTTATCATTCTCCTCTTGCTGAGAAAATATTTGAGATAGATGAATATAGAGCTAGCTATGAACATTACCTGAAGGAATTCATCACTCCGGCGAACAAGCTGTTTGTCTATAGTGAATACGAGAAGAAGTTCAACATGCTGTATGAGCTGTATTCGCCTTATCTTGACAACGAGATGGATGAAGGCGAAGAAATGATTAACGATGAACGTACCAGAGAGTATTTTATCAAAAAAACAAAATCCATAATAGAGCAGCTTGGATTAAATGAAGAGGACTATGAGTTGCCTCCCCAACAGCAACCGGCTGTAGAGGAACTACCCGGAACGGAACTACCGGCATATGAATATCCTGAGGAGCTCTCGTTTGAAGCTAAAGAAATTAAGAATGAGGAATACGGTTTTTCTTTCAAGCATCCCAGTGATTGGCGCGATGCTACGGCGATGGTGCTTTACGAAGCCAGGTCGCCCTTCGAGGTCACCGGGCTGTTCGTTGCAGTTTGGGATACCGCCTGGGGGCCCAGCCTGGCTGAAATTCTCACTAACACCCTCGTTGAGGCACCCGTCGAGATTCTTGCTTCGGGTGACACGGCGCTGGCAGACGGGACTCCAGCCGCCGCAGCGGAATATCACGCCACAATTCTAGGCTTTCCACTGCATTGTTACTCCATCGGAGTGATAAAGGATGATAAATGGATTACCATCAACCTTTGGAACGTTGACCAGTATGCGACATACGACAGAGCCCTCTTTGCGGAGATAGCACATACCTTACAACTCAACTAACAGGCGTTCGGAACAGCGCGGACAAGTTACGACGCCAGGAGGTAAGCAGAAATAGAAGTAGCTAAGGCACGAATAGACGAGACGGCTCCTGCAGACGTTCAACCTACTCAAAGGTTTGAGCGTAAGTTCTTTGTATTACCCAAGAATATCGGCTTTGCCTATACCCTGCTGCGGCAGGTCTGCCGCCCAGATAGCGAATACCCTGAAGGGCAGGTCAACAGTCTATATTTCGATACCCCTGACCTCGACCAGTACCTGAGATCAGCATCCGGTGACTTCAGGAAGGACAAAGTGCGCATTCGCTGGTACGGCGAGGCTGGGAATCATCAAGGAATGGTTCCCATATTCCTGGAGCTGAAATCCAGAGAGGGCTTTGCCAGCAGCAAACAGCGCCAGAGGTTGCTGGCATCAGCAGAGCATCTCGAGCTGGGTCGTCTGGGTGGCGGGATTGTTAGCAAAACGACGCTCATTGATACATTAGCCAGGTTTGGTCATCATCCGGAGCTACCACTACAACCAATCATCGTGATATCATATTGGCGCTACAGGTTTAATGAAATGCTGACCGGGATGCGGGTATCGTTTGACTACAACATTCGCTCCTCAGTGGTAACCCCGGAACTGGGCTATGGAGAGCGGGAACTGCGGTTACAAGGAGGAGTCATTGAGGTCAAAGGCCCAACCCTGGAACTACCACTAACGATTAGACGGATGAGACTGCTAGATACAGACTGGAGCAGATTCTCGAAGTACGGTTATTGTATTGAATCACACTTGTCACAACCAGGCACTGGGGGTCGGTTATGGCCGTCAGGAAGAATGGTTCTACCTTAGGTAGATTAGATAGAAAGGAGGATAAACTTTGCCAGAGGGACTCATAGAATATATCCAAGGTTTACAACCCCCGATAGGGCTTTGGCAAGCTGTTGTTGCTATCGGCTTTTCATTTGTAGCTTCCATAGTCGTTTACCTGCTGTACCAGTTGTTTTATGGGTCGAGATACATCGGCGCTGGGGTACAGCGCACCTTTATCATCGGGGGACCAGCCATCACAGCGCTATTCCTGGGTGTACAGGCTTCCATCCCGCTTGGCCTGGGATTGCTGGGAGCACTGGCCTTTGTCCGTTTCAGGACACCCGTTAAAGACCCGGCAGAGATTGGGTTTGTGCTTTTACTAGCAGCTTGTTCGATTGGGGCGGCAACCAATACCTTCCTGGTAACGGGCCTACTATTGGTCGGTGTATTCGTTGCCTTAGTTATCCAGTGGTTAACTCGAAACCGGTTTACATTATTTGGTCGGAGTCACCTTATGATTTCGGTAGACCAACCCTCCTTTCCAGATTTGGAGGCAAAGCTGTCACGGTTTCTCGAAGAGCGGCTGCGTGGCCTCAGATTAGAGACTATGTCTGCTCTGGAGGACCGCATTAGTCTCCACTACCAATACCGTCGCCAAGCGCGTTTCGACTGGACGGCCTTCACCAGTGATCTTAACCAACTTGCCGGCCCTGCCAAGGTTGAGATATTTATTGGATAGCAGCAGTGTCAGTACTGACGCACAGTGGAAGCATGCCAACTGAGATTTCTGCCAATGACGTGCCCCAAAAAAAAGGAGTCCAGTTATAATGTTAGTCTGGAAGGACATGGAGACGCCCCTTTCGCCATCATAGCTAGGGCGAATGGTTCGGGAGCTGTTACGATTGGTGGAGATAGGGGGATTCGAACCCCCAACCTCTGCGATGCGAACGCAGCGCTCTCCCAACTGAGCTATATCCCCTCAAATTCAATTCTAGCAAAGTTCAAAATTCAAGGTCAACTAGCCTTCACTCCCAGGCTTAACTAGAGGAACACCAGCAGCACAAAGAGGACATGCTTCAGCAGGATAAACTATTGTCGGGACACGAAGACAACTAAATAAGGGAACATTGAAATCTATTTCCTCCGTGCTGCGGTCGACAAGAACCCCTATACCGATGACAACACCGCCATGTTTATTTACCGCGTCGATTGTCCCTTTAATCGAGCCACCAGTAGTGAGGACATCATCAGCTATAAGGACATGGTCACCAGCGCTAAGCTCAAAATCCCGGCGGAAGACTCTTGTCTCCCCCTCTTTCTCAGCAAAGATGCTTCTTACTCCCATCTGACGGGCTATCTCAAAACCGACGATAATGCCCCCGGTGGTTGGACCGGCAACCACATCTATTGACTGGTCCTTAAAATGCTGAACAATAAGACGGCAGACTTTTTCAGTATAAGCAGGATATTGTAAAAGACGGAACTTCTCCCAGTACACCGGCGAATGTAATCCAGAGGAGAGCAGAAAATGACCTTCCTTCATCGCTCCGACACTTCTCAATATATCCATTACTTCGTTATTCAAATTCGACCCCAAATGTCTGCGAGACCGTCATTATTTCTTCCTGCTCGCTGGCTGACTCAGGATAATCGTAATTTCCCACCCACCCCCAATGCCGTAGTGGCCAATAGATAAACCAGGCCTTACCAATGATGTTCTCTCCAGGAACTGTCCCCCAGATATGTGAATCATCAGCACTGTTACGGTTATCGCCAAGCACGAAATATTCACCTTCAGGGATTCCCCGGGCTGGCAGAGTGTAACGAGGTGGCTCCGATATATAAGGTTCTGTTAAAGCGATATCATTCAGGTAGACTTTGCCGTCCTTAACCTCCATGGTATCACCAGGGACAGCAATAACCCGCTTGATAAATGGATGATTAGCCGGTATCGGGGGTTCCAAGATGATGATATCACCATGTTGAGGGTCGGAGGAAAAATAAGAAGCTTTGCTAACCATCACCCAGTCACCGTCTTCAATACCCGGCAACATGCACGATCCACGCACCATATAGCCTTGAAAGCTAACTCGAAGAAAGGCAAAGATAGCAATCGCTATCAGGATGGTTATGCCAACATCACGAAGAATTTTCTTCAACAAAGTTATCCTACCACTCTTTTACAAGTTTCACTCGATGTTACTATCCCATTTCATTATGCCATTTCAGCCCAGTTTTTGCCTGATTTTATGTCGACCTTCAGCGGCACACAAAGATTCACTGCCTGGGACATCACTTCCTTCACCATCTCCTTCATTGCACTCACTTCACTCTCAGGCACTTCAAACAGCAATTCATCGTGAACTTGCACCAACATTTTGCTTCGTAGATTTCGCTTCTCCATCTCATGTTGTACATTAACCATGGCAATCTTAATGATGTCTGCAGAAGTCCCCTGTACTGGAGCATTTACAGCCATTCTTTCTGCAGCCTCCCTCACCTGCCGATTCGGGGAATTAATTTCAGGTATAAACCTCTTTCTTCCCAGCAATGTTTGCACATAGCCCAGCTCCCTGGCTTGCTCTTTGGTAGTTTCTATATAGCTTCTTACTCCAGGATACCTTTCAAAGTACGACGAGATAAATTGGGCTGCTTCTTCTCTGCTGAGTTCAGTTGCCTGTTCCAGTCCATAATCACTCATGCCATAGATAACGCCGAAATTGACTGTCTTAGCCATCCTCCGCATTTCTGGATTCACCTCATCCCGTGAGACGCCAAAGAGTTTACATGCGGTTGCAGCATGGATATCTTCATCATTAACAAAGGCAGAGATAAGCCCTGGGTCATTAGAAAGATGCGCCAGCACTCTGAGGTCAATCTGGGAATAATCGCCGCTTAATAAATACGCTCCCGGTGGGACAATAATGGCTCTCCTTATCACCCTACCCGCTTCGCTCCTCACCGGAATATTTTGCAAATTTGGTTCACTAGAGGAGAGCCGTCCTGTAGCAGTGCCGGTTTGATTAAAATTGGTATGCACTCTACCTGTCTCAACGTTGATCAACGCTGGCAAGGCATCGGCATAAGTCGACTTAAGTTTGCTAAGCTGACGATATTCCAGCACAAGGGCAATTACAGGATGAAGTCCCCTCAATGCCTCCAAAGTCGATGCTTGAGTTGAATATCCCTTCTTAGTCTTGCGAGGTTGAGTTAACCTGAGTTCCTCAAAAAGCACTCTGGCTAGCTGCTGAGGCGAATTTATATTGAATCTGTGCCCAACACAATCATAGATTTCCGCCTCTCTGTTTGCTATTTGCTCACCCAATTGAGCTGAAAGCTTACCAAGTAAGTCAGCGTCTAAAGCAATGCCATTCCTCTCCATAACTACCAACACTGGAACCAGAGACATTTCCAGCTCACTAAAAAGCGTCCACAATTCCAGCTGCTTCAGTTCCTCCTCCAGGTTATCCCTTAATTTCCTTACAGTCTCAACACCCACACAACTATATTTAGCTACTTGCTCTACTCCTATCGTGGCCAGCGAAGTTTGGTTCTTGCCTGTCCCAACTAGCTCTTCAGTAGACATCGCTTCCACACCAAGTCTGTTAAAGGCGAGTGCTTTGAGTCCGAGAGTTTTCTCACCAACGAGATGAGCAGCAATCATAACATCGAAATCTAGGTTTTCTAACTTTACCCCGTGATTGGCTAACACCATCATATCACGCTTACCATCGTAACTAATTTTCCCTATTTGGGGATTCCCGACAACCGGTTTTAGCCCAGCGAGCACTTGAGCCAAGGAAAGCTGCACTGGCTCAGTTAAACCAGAGTGTCCTAAGGGTATGTAAAATGTCTTTCCAGAAGCTACCGATATCGTTATTCCTACCAGCTTTGCCGTCATAGATTGCTTGCCTGCAGCTTCAACATGGATAACGAAATCCGCTGCTTTCCTCAGCTGGTTGACAAGCTGATTAAAGACGCTCTCAGTATTTACCACCTGATAATGGGCTGTAATCGAGACTCCACTCCCAGCAACGACACCTTTCTCACCTATGTGTTGCGGAAGCCTGGGAAGCAACTTGGTGAACTCAAGTTCACGAAAAAGATCCACGACCTCGCTTCGGGCATAAGTACTCACATCACAGCTTTCTTGAGCAAAGTCAACAGGAACATCCCTGACTATAGTGGTCAGTTCCCTGTTCTTGAAAGCCCGAGGAAGATGTTCACTCAATACTGTGCGCAATTTCTCGGGCATCACTTCCCCAATATGAGTTTGTATTCCCTCCAGATTGCCAAACTGCTGTAGCAGTCTAGCAGCGGTTTTCTCTCCCACTCCCGGTACGCCGGGAATGTTATCGGAAGGGTCTCCAACCAGTGCTTTGAAATCAGGAATCTGGACTGGCTTTACTTCATACCTGCCTTGAACTGCCTGTTCGTCATAAAGGGTAGTATCGGCGAAAGCTCGCTTAGGAATAAGTGCCTTCACCCCAGGCGATATCACCTGAAGTAGGTCGTTATCACCGGTAACAATCACGACCTCGATTCCCTGCTCATTTGCTTTCCTTGCCAGAGTTCCTAAAATATCGTCTGCTTCAAAGCCATCGACTTCAAACGCAGGGATGTGGAGTGATTCCACAACCCGATGAACCAATTTTATTTGCCTTTTGAGTTCTTCCGGTATTTGAGGCCGCTGTGCTTTGTATTCCTCAAATTCCCTATGCCTGAATGTAGGGGTAGGACGGTCAAAAGCACAAGCCCAATAGGCAGGCCTGAATTCACCAGTTACTTTGAGCAATGTGTTGACAAAACCATAAACAGCATTTACCATCTCGCCTGTTTTGGATACGGTTAACGGAGGCAAGGCGTGAAAAGCACGATGCACTATGGAATTGCCATCAAAAAGTAACAGTAAAGGCTTGCTTCCCTGAGCGAACTCCTTGCTTTTGGCGTTCACTTCATCCATTATAACACCTGGTAAGCGTGATATACTAAACTCCACTTTGAGGCCGATGATGAAAAAGGATTTCCTTTCAGTATCTGACTTCAGCCCCCAAGAGATTGAACAAGTCATAGAGCAAGCTATGATTTTCAAAGGGCGGGATTCACCATCTCTCCTATCGGGGAGAATCTTAGCTCTCGTGTTTGAAAAGCCTTCCCTGCGCACCAGAGTAAGCTTTGAGATAGCCATGCATCAGCTAGGTGGCTATGCGATCTATCTATCTCCCCAAGAAGTAGGATTAGGCAATCGAGAATCAGTCTCCGATGTCGCTAAGGTGTTGAGCCATTACGTTGATTGTATTGCCGCTCGCACCTTTTCCCACGAGACATTGGTTTCCCTGGCCAGATATTCACAGGTGCCAGTAATCAACGCGCTCTCTGACCTGGAACATCCCTGCCAGGCACTCTCCGATCTCCTCACCATTTATGAAAAGAAGGGGAGATTGGCTGGTTTAACTATGGCATTCATTGGTGACGGCAATAACGTAGCTAACAGTCTCCTCCTTGCCACTTCGCTCACCGGCATGAGTTTTCATATCGCTTCGCCTTCAGGATATGAAATCAACCAGGAAATATTAGGACAGGGCAGGAAATTTGCCTCTTCCTCCAGGAGCGAGATCAAGCTGTTCAGCAGCCCTGAAGAGGCTGTCACAAGCGCTGATATAGTATACACCGATGTATGGACCAGTATGGGACAGGACGCGGAAGTAGATAAACGTCGTTTAGCATTTCACGATTATAAGGTGGATGAGACGTTGTTATCCTTCGCCAGGCAGGATGTTCTATTCATGCACCCCCTGCCAGCTCACCATGGCGAAGAGATTTCCCCGGGATTATTAGATGACCCAAGGTCAGTGGTCTTTGATCAAGCAGAAAACAGGCTTCACCTACAAAAAGCACTGTTAGCCAAAATCCTTTTACAGACTGAATCAACGGGTAACAGGTAAATGGCAGAACCAGTTGTCGCAATTGTGGGACGACCTAACGTAGGTAAGTCAACCTTGCTTAACCGGCTGGCAGGGAGACGCCTTGTCGTCACCAGTGCTTCCCCTGGAACTACCAGAGACCGAATATTTACTTCCACCACCTGGCAGGGGCAGGAACTGACTGTAGTTGATAGCGGTGGATGGCAATTAGAGCCTCCCTCTTCACTGCAACAAAAAGTCAAGCAACAAGTTGAAGCAGCTATCGCTCAAGCAGATGTCATCATCTTCATGGTAGACGCTAAAGACGGCGTCATTGCTGCTGATGAAGAACTAGCTGATATGCTACGCACAGTTAACAAACCGAAAGTGCTGGCAGCAAATAAGATTGACTCAGAACAGCAAACAAACAAGGTAGCCGATTTCTACCGCCTGGGTATGGGCACACCATTAGCTATCAGCGCCTATCATAATCGAGGGATAGATAAGTTAATGAACACCGTGTTGGCCCTTATTCCCTCAGTGAGTGTTCCCATTACCCAGACAGAAGATGTGAAATTAGCCATCGTGGGACGCCCTAATACAGGCAAATCAACTTTGTTAAATGCCTTGATTGGCGCCGAAAGAGCTATCGTTCATGAAGCACCAGGGACGACTCGTGATGCCATCGACACCGTGGTTAACTGGAATAACAGGAACATCTTGCTTATTGATACTGCGGGGATCAAACGAAGAGGCCGTGTAGATGCTGGAATTGATTACTACAGCTTGATTCGTGCCATTCAAGCAATTAACCGATGCGATGTGGCTCTGCTGCTGCTCGACGCCGCTGAATTTATTACCGCTCAGGATTTACATATTGCTAACTATATCCTGGACGCAGGCAAAGGAATAGTGCTTTTAGTCAATAAATGGGATACCATCCCACGTATACAGAAGAAAGAATTCAAACAACTCCTAGAAAAAAGGATCAGATTTATGTATTATATACCTATGCTTTACCTTTCAGCTAAGTCAGGAAAGGGAGCAGAGCACGTTTTGCCTCTAGCCTGTCAAGTATGGCAGGAAAGGCAGAAGCGTTTATCAGATTCAGCAGTCAACAAAGCCATCGAAGAAGCAGTGGATATCCATTTACCTCCGCGGGTAGGTACAAAACGGTTGCAAATTATGCGCGCTTATCAAGATGAATCGAAACCAGCAAACTTTGTTTTGCAGGTCAACGACCCTAAGTTGATTTACCCCCCATACCAGAGGTATTTAGAAAAGAAGCTCCGTTCGAAGTTTGGCTTCCGTGGCGTGCCATTACAGCTAAATTTCACCAAATTTAGTCACAAAAGCGGTAGAAAGATAAAGGTGGCAAAGTGATAATCAGTAAGTTTGTTGCTGTAATAATCATCGCTTACTTGCTTGGCTCCATCCCATTCGGGTTGATAATTAGCAAGGTATCTAAAGGTATTGATGTCACAAAATACGGCAGTGGCAAGGTTGGTGGCACTAATGTGATGCGCGCCGTAGGAACTAAGGCAGGGATTTTAACCATAGTTCTCGACATATGTAAAGCTGCCGGAGCGGTTATCCTAGCCACAGTGATTATTGGTCCGGGTATGTTAATCATCGCTGGAGCGAGTATCCACTATTACCAGGCAGCTCAAGTGATGGCTGGACTTGCAGTGCTGGCAGGACATAACTGGTCAATATTCCTGAAATTCAAGGGCGGGAGTGGAGTAGCCTCTTTCTTTGGCACGCTAATACCCATTTTCCCACCAGCAGCTATATTTGGTGGCGAGGTTCTAGCTCTAACCGCATTGAATAGCCGCTATATGTCACTAGCCTCAATAATGGCAGTTATTGCTACATGGTGTCTATTGATACCCATGACCATTGCCTATGACCTCACCCCCATCTACCTTGCCTACAGTTTAGTGGCGATAGCCCTGGTCATCTATCAGCATCGTGGGAATATAAGAAGGCTACAGCAGGGTACAGAGCGACGGCTAGGTGAAAAAGGCCAGGAAATAAGCTAGTCAGGTGATGCCTAAGGCCACCATCATAGGCAATACCACCTGGGGCAATACTCTAGGAACTCTATTAAGCAATAACGGCGTAACAGCAACGCTGTGGGCAAGAAGTGAAGGCGAAGCTGAGCAGCTAAACCACGAGAAACATAGTTATGCCTCCACAAGTGACATTGCAGAAGCCACCGACGGAACCGAGCTGGTAATATTGGCAGTTCCTTCCCAGAAATTCAGGGAAAACATCACCCACATTAAACATCATCTGAACAACAGAACGATATTGATGAGCGCCGCTAAAGGATTGGAGGTAGATAGCGGCAAAAGAATGTCCCAGATAATCGAAGAAGAAGTTCCTCCCCTGAAAAAGCAGATCTGCGTTCTCTCCGGCCCCAATCTGGCAAAGGAAATTGCTCAGGGACTGCCGGCCGCTTCAGTACTTGCTGCTCAAGACATCATCATTGCCGAAAAGGCGAAGGATTTGCTCCGGTCACCCCGATTCCTCATATTTACCACGGATGACGTTGTTGGTGTGGAGCTAAGCGGAGCATTGAAAAACATTATTGCTCTGGGCGCCGGAATGATTGATGGATTAGGACTAGGCGATAACGCCAAGGCTGCTTTTGTTGCTTTGAGTTGGAATGAGGTTGTTTCCCTGGGATTGGCCTTGGGCGCTAAGAAGGACACTTTCTATGGGCTAGCTGGTTTGGGTGATTTAATAGCTACCTGCGTTAGCACTTTAAGTCGCAATCATTATGTTGGTTATCACTTAGCCAAGGGACGTTCCCTGGCTGAGATATCCACCTCCATGCCACAAGTTGCTGAAGGGGTGACCACCACTTTAGCGGTTCATCAGCTAACCAAGAAACTCAGCCTGGAAGCCCCGATAGCAAAAATTATCCATGACATTCTGTTCCAGAACAAGCCGGCAACTGAGCTAATTGCAAGCTTCAGCAAAGCAATAAAAGACTAGCCAGGTATTCCATCAGCCTTCTTCTTAATTTCAGCAATCCCTTGGTGCAATTCTACAAACCTCCAGCTTTATTTATCTGGTTGACCTCTTTATTCAATCTATCTATTCCCTCTTCAGTAAACGGGCTTCACTTTGAAGAATTGCTGCAATCCTAATCGGGCCGCTGATTTGCATCACGGCTTCTTCTTGGGAAACTATGTTCCTTCTTACCAAGTCGGTCACCGCCTGCTCCATAGTCTGCATGCCGGCTCCGGTAGACATTTCGATACAAGGGGTTATTTCGAAGAGCTTCTCGTCACGGACGAGTGTCCTGATCACGCTGTTAGCAATCATAATTTCGAAAGCAGCTATTCGTCCTCCCCCAATACGGGATAAGAGCCTCTGCGATAATACCGCCTCTAATACTTGTGACAACTGTAGCCTGATTTGCCGTTGCTGCGTTGCTGGGAATACATCAATTAAACGATCAACAGTCTGAGCAGCGTCAATCGTATGTAGTGTGCCAAGCACCAGATGCCCCGTCTCGGCCGCTGTGATAGCTGCAGTTATCGTGGATAAGTCACGCATCTCTCCGATGACAATTACATCTGGGTCATGCCGGAGGGCGTGTATTAATGCTGTGGAAAAGGACCTGGTGTCTGTCCCTAACTCCCGTTGATGTATGATACATTTTCGGTCACGGAATAAGTATTCAATCGGGTCTTCAATGGTAATGACATTCCGCATCTTATTTTCATTGAGATAATTGATCATCGCTGCCAGGGTGGTCGACTTGCCACTGCCAGAAGGGCCAGTAACCAGGATAAGCCCGTTTGGCTTGAGAGTAAGCTCCTTACAAATTTGAGGCAGTCCTAATTCATCAATGGAAGGAGCTTTAATTGGGACGAGCCGGAAGGCCAAGCTCACTGTGCCTCTTTGCCGCAGTACGCTAACTCGGAATCGAGCTAAGCCAGGAATAGAGTAAGCAAAATCTAGCTCACGTTCCCTAACGAAAGCATCCCTCTGCTCTTGAATAGTAACTTGTTCAAATACGAATTCGATATCTTCAACTGTAAGTGGTGGCAAATCTTCTTGAAGGATAAGCATACCATCAATGCGTAGCACCGGTGGGCTTGGCACCTTGAGATGCAAATCAGTGGCACCTTTGTCTACCGTTAGTTTTAGGAGTTCATCTATTTGCATTATATTACCCCCGCAGTTTTAACAACCATCAACTTTGAGCTAATCTGAGAGCTCTTAACCCTAAATGAGATGACATCGAGCAGAAGCCTGAATTCATATATGGCATTCCTTCTATTGTTGAAATCCTACCGGCCCTTCTAATACGCTTCTTACAATCAGATTAATCTCGTCAGCACCGAACGGCTTATGAAGAATCTCAAAACTTATTCCGTCTTCCGCGGCACTTCCGAGTTGATCCAAAAATTCTTTGTGAAAAGCTGTTATGATGTAAACAGGTACACCTGGGTCAAGTTCCCATAGCCTGCGCAAAGTTTCAACACCGTTTAAACCGGGCATCTTGAGGTCAAGAAATACCAAGTCATATCTAGTCTTTTGTTCCAGCTCGATCCCTTGCTCACCCGAGTTGGCCGTATCTACTTGATATGGCGTGTCTTTAAGCATTTCAACAAATAATTTTCTTATGGTTTCCTCATCGTCAATTACCAGTATGCGCTTGCTCATGTTGTTATCTCCTTCTTAATTTCAGCAACCTCTTGGTGCAATTCTACAAACCTCCAGCTTTATTTATCTGGTTGACCTCTCTCTTCAATCCGTCTATCTCATCCCTGGTAAATAGTCTCCATCCTCTCCTATCCCTGCGCTCACACTTGTTCAATATGCCCTGCTTGAGCCAACGAAACAAAGTAGCTCTACTTATACCAACTGTCCGACAAACTTCGACGGTTCTATAATATGTTTGACCGTTTATTGTTACAGGCATACTAGTGAACCTCCAATACTATTCAACTATACTCATATAGTGACGGATACTCTCCGTTTTATGAATCACCCATTGGTACTGTTTTGGCTGGTATT
>CAYVCJ010000021.1:0-3915 GCA_964450165.1 uncultured Dehalococcoidales bacterium | reverse complement strand
TCCTGGAAAAGACGCTTTTGGCTTTTATCAAGATGTTCCGGAGTGACTACACGAACGACGACAACCTCGTCACCCTTGCCGCGGCCATCAGCATGTGGTATTCCCTTCGCCTTAAGACGGAAAGACCTTCCATTCTGGGTTCCTGGGGGTATGGCTAATTTTATTCTGCCATTCAGGGAAGGTACTTCCACCTCATCGCCCAGGGCAGCCTGGGCAAAATTGAGGGGTAATTCATAAAAGATATCGATTCCTTCCCTGTGGAATATCTTGCTCGGCTTCACCGACAGACTGGCATAAAGGTCACCAGGTCTCCCACCATATAGGCCAACATTGCCTTCGCCATCCAAAACCATGGCATAGCCATCATCCACGCCAGCGGGAATATCAACTACCAATCCCTTCTTCACCTTTACCCGTCCTCTTCCACGACAATGACGGCAAGGATTAGTTATTATTGTCCCGCTGCCTGAACAGCGGGGACAGGTGGTAACATGGGTAAAACGTCCAAAGAAACTTTGGCGAACTCTCCTCACCTGTCCTGTGCCCTGGCATTCAGGGCAAGTTTCAGGACTTGTTCCTGGCTCGGTACCAAGACCACGACATAAAGGGCAATTCTCGACGCGTTCTACCTCAATCTCTTTGCTACAACCGAAAACCGCCTCTTCAAAGGAAAGGGTAATATATGCTCTTAGATCACTTCCTCTCTGTGGAGCACGCTGCGCAGTGGCAGTGCCAAATGGGCTCCCACCAAAACCGAAGAACGATTCGAAAATATCGCCAAGTCCACCGAAACCAAAGTCAGGAAAACCCTGTATTCCCTCAGCCCTACCATAACGGTCATAATTAGCTCTCTTCTCAGCATCGAAAAGAACCTGGTAAGCCTCACTTATCTCCTTGAACCTCTCTTCTGCCCCAGATTCTCTGTTATGGTCGGGATGGTATTGAAAAGCTAACTTACGAAATGCTCTCTTGATCTCCTCCCCAGTAGCATTTCGAGGCACTCCAAGCACCTCGTAATAATCGCGTCTCATCGGCATAAGTGTCTAACCCCCAAACTTTCAGTATAGCTCTTTAGTTTCTGCATTAGCAAATTTTATACATGATATAATCCTAAAGTAATGAAACAGAAAATCAAGCAAATTCTCAGTTATTATGACAAGAAAAGGATCAATAGCAAGGATTTAATTCCCTCAGCAGTGCTTGTTCCTCTATTTTATGCCCACGGAGAGTATCACCTTCTATTTACTGAGAGGAGTGGGAGGGTAAACTTCCATCAAGGGGAAGCATGCTTCCCAGGAGGAATCCGCCAGTCCAGTGATGCCAGCCTTATCAGCGCCGCTTTAAGAGAAGCCGAAGAAGAGATAGGCCTGGCCAGGAAAGACGTTGAATTTCTGGGCGAACTGGACGATGCCATCACTGTCACCAGTGGTTGCGTTATCTCCCCTTTTGTAGCCTTCATCCCCTATCCTTACCCGTTTAAAGCAAATCCTGATGAGGTACAGCAAATTTTCTCTATTCCCCTATCAGCATTGATGGACAGGAGTAATTTCAGCCAGGAATATGCAACCATCAACGGGCAGACTTTCCCCGTTTATTTCTACGAATATGCAGGACATACTGTCTGGGGGGCTACGGCTTACATCGTCAGACAATTTGTGGAGTTATTGCAACAGAAAAGCTTGTAGCATAACTATCTACTTCTTGCTCTTGGTTTCCTTGGCTTTGACTTTGATTACCTTTTGCTAAAAGACTCGCCCTTAGCTATAATTAGCGTATATTTTAACATAAGGAGAGGAGACCCTCAATGGCGATGGAAAGATTTACCGAGCAAGCACAGGAGGCTTTAGCAGCATCACAGGAGCTAGTCCGCCGCTATCGACACAGCCAATGGGATGTAGAGCATATCCTGCTAGCTCTGCTCGAACAGGAAACAGGCATAACCCACCAAATATTGGACGAGCTTAGTATAGATGCGGAGGAAGTCAAAAGTCGTGTGGACAAAACATTACGAAACTATCCCCAAATAAATTACGTAGGGGTACAAATTTATGCTACGCCGCGTATTTCTCAACTAACGGAAGAGGCCGCTCGTGAAGCCGATAGGTTAAAGGATGAGTTTGTCAGCACTGAACATCTGCTCATCGCCATCGCCGGTGAGGGCAAGGGTGATGCCAGCAAAATCCTGGCGGAGTCGGGTATCACCCAGGAAAAAATATACCAGGCTCTGCGCCGCATTCGTGGTCCCCATCGAGTTACCGACCGCCGTGCTGAAAGCAAGTATCGTTCCCTGGCAAAATACGGGCATGACCTCACCGAGTTAGCCCGCCACGGCAAGCTGGACCCTGTGATCGGCAGAGAAAGGGAGATCAAACGAGTAATACAGATACTCTCCCGACGAACCAAGAATAATCCTGTGGTGATTGGCGATGCCGGCGTGGGCAAGACAGCTATTGCTGAAGGTCTGGCCCAGAGAATTGCCGCTGAAGATGTCCCTAACTCACTTAAAGGGAAAAGGGTAGTCGCCCTGGACATGGGGGCACTGGTAGCAGGAAGTAAGTTTCGAGGTGAATTCGAAGAAAGGCTGAAAGCAGTTCTTGACGAAATTCATCAAGCAAGCGGAGAGGTAATTCTGTTCATTGATGAGCTCCATACTGTGGTAGGTGCCGGTGGTGCCGAGGGGGCAATTGATGCCAGTAATATGCTCAAGCCAGCGTTATCTCGAGGTGAGCTTCAATGCATCGGAGCCACCACTCTGAACGAATATCGAGAGCACATTGAAAAGGACAAAGCTCTGGAGCGGCGTTTTCAACCCGTTTTCATCGATGAACCAAGTGCCGATGATACCATAGAGATGCTTAAGGGTCTAAAGCCGAGATACGAAGGTCACCACAAGATAAAAATCGATGATTCAGCTTTAGTAGCAGCAGCAAAGCTCAGTCAACGCTACATTACTGATAGATTTTTGCCTGATAAGGCCATTGACCTCATTGATGAAGCTGCCAGCAAGTTACGTATTGACCGGGAAACCGCGCCCCCAGAGGTCACTGAACTGGAACAGAAGGTAAAGCGTTTGCGTGATGAAGAACAGGCTGCTTCACAGCGAGGGGATTATGAACAAGCAGCGGAACTGAGAGCGGAAAGATTACAATTAGAGCCGAAATATAACGAATCCAAGACAAAATGGCTTCAAGGAATAAAGACGGACGCTGTAGTTAACGAAGAGGATATCGCCGAACTTATCTCACAATGGACAGGTATTCCCGTTTCACGAATGCTTGAGACCGAGAGTGAGAAATTGGTCCACATGGAGGAAAGGATTCACCAGAGGATAGTAAACCAGGAGGAAGCTGTGACTGCTGTCTGTGAAGCAATAAGGCGAGGCAGGGCTGGCCTCAAAGACCCCAAACGCCCCATAGGTAGCTTTATTTTTCTGGGACCTACCGGGGTGGGCAAGACCGAGCTAGCTCGAGCTGTAGCTGAATTCCTGTTCGATGACGAGAACGCCATGGTCAGGCTCGACATGTCAGAGTACATGGAAAAGCATACAGTATCACGCCTCATTGGAGCACCCCCGGGGTATATAGGATATGAAGAAGGAGGACAGCTGACGGAGACGGTGCGTCGCCGACCCTATCGGGTCATCCTACTCGATGAAGTGGAGAAGGCACATCCAGAAGTATTTAATATCCTGTTGCAAATATTAGAGGATGGCAGGCTCACCGATGGGCATGGTAGAACTGTGGATTTCAAAAATGCCGTCGTTATTATGACCAGCAACCTGGGAACAGAGGAATTTCGCCGCCAAGGTGTCGGGTTCCTCCAGCGTGACAAAGATCAAGAGCAACAGTTAAGAAGCAATATCGAAACTGCGCTAAGGAGCACCTTCCGCCCTGAGTTACTTAACCGGGTAGACGA
>CAYVCJ010000020.1:0-17837 GCA_964450165.1 uncultured Dehalococcoidales bacterium | reverse complement strand
GGATTGGTAATACCTGCCTGAGCATAAGCTCTCTTTGCGGCTACATGCAAACTGGCAAAGTTTGCCATGTCGGGATAAGGTGTCTTAGGTGTTTTGACAAAGTCGGGATATATCTTCGCTTCGTCCTTAAATCCGCCATAGACAAAATCAGCCGTTCGGTCTCCTGGCCTCATTGAGTCTGTTCCTAAACCAACGCCGGTTATCCACATAGGCGTATCCGTGAACCTGCTAACCTTCTCCTCCGCTGCCATCAATATGCAGCATGCCCCTTCGCTCATCACGGCGTTATTTAATACCCTGTAGGGCCATGATACCATCCTGCTCTTCCAGTAATCATCCAGTGTTATCGGTGCAGTACCGTGTTGGCTTACCCACTGTGACCAGGGAATATGAGTAGAATTGTTATGGTTCTTTACAGCAATCTTTCCCAGGTCCTCGGGCGTCTCTCCATATAATTGCATATGTCGCGTTTCGAGAGCGGCATAATATGCGTTGTAATAGCCACCAACCGGGAAGTCCCAATCGGTATCGGCAGCGGAAGCAATCATTTCGTTCGTGCTGGCAACATCAACCTCACACATCCATTCCCAGCCTGGGATTAAGATGACATCAAAGAACCCTGACTGGATCATGTAGTAAGCGTTAATCAAGGCATCCAGTGGTGTAGAGCCACCAGACTCAACTCGGTAACCAGGCTTATTGTGCAAGCCAAGATAATCCTGGATTACCCACCCCATGCATAACTGCTGATTCAAATGGTCACTGAAGTAACTCATCATTACTGCATCTATATCATCTGCCCCCAGATTAGGGCATTGGCGTAATAGGTCCTGATAAGCTGTGGCAACGCCCTCCTCGGCATTCTCCCCGTGCCACAGATCTGGCCTGAATATCCCTCCACCACATATAGCTACTCTTCTGTTAGCCTTAGGCATAATTCATCCTCCTTTCTTTAACTATGGTCGTATCTAGCACCATCAAACGCTACTTCCATTTCACTTGCTTCCTCGCGATAGATTGCTGCTAAATAATTTGTATATCATAGCACTTAGCAGTTTGCTTTGGGAAGGCGATAAGACGAATATGGCAGATTGACCACTGGCTGTTTTCCCCCTTATACTGTGGTGTTTCAGCATGAAGGTCCACGAATATCAAGCTAAGGCTGTGATGTCGCAATTTGGCATTCCTGTCCCCAGGGGGAAGGTGGCTTCCACACCCGCTGAGGCTAGAGCAGTGGCTAAGGAAATCTGTGGCAGGGTGGTGGTCAAGGCTCAGGTATACGCTGGGGGTAGGGGAAGGGCTGGAGGGATAAAGGTGGCTGATACTCCAGAGGAAGCAGGGGAAATAGCGAGCCGACTTTTAGGAACAAGGTTGGTGACGCATCAGACCGGTGCTGAAGGTGTGCCGATAAGCAGGGTGTTGGTGGAGGAGGCAAGTGAGGTACACCGTGAGCTTTATATCAGCGTGCTTGTTGATAGCACCACGAGACTGCCTCTTATGATGGCAAGCGAAGCTGGTGGTATGGAGGTTGAGGAGGTGGCTCAGGCAACCCCAGAGAAAATATTCAAAGTCTCTATTGACCCTGCTGTCGGGTTCCAGCCTTTTCAGGGACGCAAATTGGCTTACGGGATGAATCTGACTGGCAAGCAGGTGGCTGAGGCAACAAAGCTGATGACCGGGCTATACCAGCTTTTCGTGACCAAAGATTGTTCTTTAGCTGAAATCAATCCTTTAGCTGTTACCGCTGACGGGAGGCTGTTAGCTCTGGATGCCAAGCTTAATTTTGATGACAATGCTCTTTTCCGTCATAAGGATATTCAGGAACTCCATGATGAAGAGCAAGAGGAACCGTTGGAAGTCCAAGCTCGTAATTGGGGGATAAATAACTATGTGAAAATGGATGGCAACATTGGTTGTATGGTCAATGGTGCCGGGTTGGCTATGGCGGTGAATGACCTTATCCAATATTGTGGTGGCAGCCCAGCAAACTTTCTCGATATTGGCACGCTTAATACTACTGACCGCGTGGTCAATGCCTTCAGGATGTTTGTTGCTGACTCAAGAGTAAAGGCAGTCCTGGTGAATATATTTGGTGGTATGGCAAGGGTAGATGTTATTGCCAAAGGTATAGTGGACGCCTATCAGCAGATAGATATCGCTTTTCCTGTGGTCGTTAGATTGGCGGGAACGAACGTTGACGAAGGCAATCGCATTTTATCCGAATCGGGAATAAATTTTATTAAAGCAAAGGATTTCTATGATGGTGCCCATAAGGCAGTTCAAGCAGCGAAAGGACAGATAAAGTGAGCATACTCGTTGACAAGGGGACCAGACTTCTGGTTCAAGGTATTACCGGAGGAGAGGGTAGTTTTCACACTCAGCGTTGTATTGAATATGGCACAAAAGTGGTAGCTGGTGTTACCCCTGGGAAGGGGGGTAACCAGATTCTAGGAGTGCCTGTTTACAATAGTGTGGAGCGGGCAGTGGCTGAAACTGAAGCCAATGCCAGTATGGTTTTTGTTCCCCCTGCCTTTGCCGCTGATGCTATCATGGAGGCAATCGATGTTGGAGTGCCTCTAATTGTATGCATCACTGAAGGAATACCGGTCATGGATATGGTCAAGGTGCACAGCTATCTCAAAGGAAAATCAACTCGACTTATCGGTCCCAACTGTCCCGGAGTTATCTCTCCGGGGAAATGTAAAGTGGGGATTATGGTCGGAGAAATTCATCTTCCCGGCAATGTTGGGGTAGTTTCCCGCAGTGGCACTCTAACTTATGATGTGGTGGCTCAGCTTACCAGCTTAGGGATTGGACAATCTACCTGTGTTGGTATCGGTGGTGATGCCTTGCCGGGAAGCACTTTTGTAGATGTCCTGAAGTTGTTTAATGCTGATGAAGATACTGAGGCTGTGGTTCTTGTTGGTGAGATAGGTGGTACTTTTGAGCAGGAGGCTGCGGAATTCATCAGAGGTGAGATGACAAAGCCTGTGGTTGCCTTCGTTGCCGGAAGCACTGCTCCACCGGGCAAAAGGATGGGACATGCTGGCGCTATTATCACTGGAACGGCAGGCAAGGCTTCGGAAAAGATAAAAGCCCTATCTGCCGCCGGAGCAGTTATTGCCTCCAACCCCGCGGAAGTCGGTCTTACTATCAAAAGAGTGTTAGATGGAGTCAGCACATAGAAGAAGAGAAGGGAAAGCTTGCCTGGAGAATGGCAAAGAGTTCAAATTGGAAAGCCAGTGCACGTAAGTCGCTGTCCTCTCGTTGAGGAAATCTCTAGCCCTCTGACTGCTCCAGAGGTCTTTGCCTTGATCAAGGACAATCCCTACAGCTTCTTCCTGGACAGCGGCATGGACCCACAGAAGCTGGGACACTATTCTTTCATTGGTAGCAATCCATTTCTGGTAATGAGCAGCCGAGGTACGGAGGTCACCTTAGTTGATGGAGACAGACGAGAGACCTTGTATGATAACCCTTTCGCTGTATTGGGGAAATTGCTGAAAAGGTATGAATTGGACCATTGCCTGGCGCCCGTGCCGTTCCTTGGTGGAGCAATTGGCTATCTCAGCTACGACCTGTGCCATTTTATTGAACATCTACCGTCTACAGCTATAGATGACCTCAAGTTTCCCGAAAGCTATTTTGCCTTCTATGACACTGTCGTCGCCTTTGACCACCTTGAGACGAGAGCTTACATTGTTGCGACAGGTTTTCCTGAGACGGAAGAAAGCCTGAGGTTAGCACGAGCTAGAATGCGCATTAAAGAAATGAAGGACTGGCTTCATTCCTCCGTCCCTGGCCGGGAGAATCAAACCTCTCTTTCTCGGGAGAAGAGGTTGGGTGAAAGTGAGTTTCAATCTCCTGGGAAAAATCGAGAGCTCGTACTTAACTCCAACTTTACCTCCGAGGCATATGTCGGAACTGTGGATAGAGTGCGGAAATACATCGCCGCAGGCGACGTGTTTCAGGTAAACCTTTCTCAGAGGTTTGAGACTAAATTGACCATTTCGCCTTACGAGCTGTATCAACGGCTGAGAAAGGTTAACCCTGCTCCCTTTGCCAGCTACCTCAACTTCGATGGAATAACGATTGTCAGTGCCTCCCCGGAAAGATTCCTCAAGGTTCAAGGTGACCTGGTGGAAACACGACCGATAAAAGGGACGAGACCACGAGGCAAAGACCCTGTGGAAGATGAACGCCTGGCTCATGAGTTGGTTCACAGCATCAAAGACCGAGCCGAGAATATCATGATCGTTGATCTGGAGAGAAGCGACCTGGGACGGGTTTGCCGCTATGGCACAGTAAAAGTTACCGAACTGGCTATCCTGGAGACCTTTCCTACCGTGTTTCATCTTACCTCCACTATCGTCGGCAGGTTGCGCCAGGAGGCGACCAGCATTGACCTGCTCAAAGCTACCTTTCCTGGCGGCTCCATTACTGGCGCTCCTAAGGTGAGGGCTATGGAGATCATTGATGAGTTGGAGCCAACGAGAAGAAGCGTCTACACTGGCTCTATAGGTTATCTGGGCTTCAATGGAGACCTGGATATCAATATCGTTATCCGCACCTGTCTGATCAAGAACGGTAAAGCTTACTTCCAGGTAGGCGGTGGCATTGTTTATGACTCCGATCCCGAAGGTGAGTACCTGGAAACTCTGGACAAGGCTAGGGGTCTAATTCAAGCCTTGCAACTGGCGCCGGAAGTGAGAATAGCAGCAAAATGAAGAAAAGGAAGAAATTACAGATTTCTGGGGTAGGGATGGTACTGATAATTGATAACTATGACTCCTTTGTTTACAACCTGGCTCAATATGTGGGGGAACTAGGCTGGGAGCCCAAGGTGTTCCGCAACAACCAGATTAATTTACCTGACATCGAAGAGCTGAGTCCGAGCCACATTATCATCTCCCCCGGGCCGTGCACTCCTTTGGAAGCTGGTATCTCCAACGACGTGGTGCGATACTTTGGCGGGAAAATCCCTATCCTGGGCGTATGTTTGGGACATCAATGTATTGGGTATGCCTACGGAGGTAGAATTGGCCGGGCTTTGCCAGTCCATGGTAAGACCTCCCTTATCTACCACGATGGTAAGACTATCTATCGGGACATAGCTAGCCCCTTCCCGGCAGCCCGCTATCATTCCTTGATTATCGAAACTGAGAGCCTTCCATCGTCTCTGGAAATAAGCGCCCAAAATCGGGAGGGGCAAATAATGGGGGTGAGGCACAAGAGTTACATTGTGGAAGGGGTTCAGTTTCATCCTGAATCGATTCTCACTGATGTTGGGCATGATCTCCTGAGTAATTTCCTCCGTTCTACTCAGCCAGCCCGAAGCTAGAGGACACTTAGTTGAGTGAAGGTGAAATGATGGCAGAAATTATTTACTTCAATGGGCATCTTGTCTCTCGCGCTGAGGCTAAACTTTCCCCCTTCGACCATGGGTTTCTCTACGGATATGGGCTATTTGAGACTATGCGGGCTTATGAAGGGCATATATTTCGCCTTGACCGTCATCTAACACGCCTTCGCTGCTCAGCCGAGAGCCTTGGCTTGAGACCCAAGCTGGATGCTTTCGACCTGGAGAATGCTTGTGTGGAAACTTTACAGGCTAATAAGCTCAAGGATGCCCGCCTGCGGCTCACTATCACGGCGGGAGAAGGTGATATGGCTCCTGACATCAACACCTGTTCTAACCTGACTGTTTTGGTCACTGCCAGGAATTTCGTTCCGTTGCCCCGGGAAAGATATGAGCAGGGATTTAAGGCAGCGCTATCCTTCCTGCGCCGTGACAGTCAGTCACCTCTGTCCCGACTGAAGTGCACTTGCTATGTAAGTAACATCTTAGCCAGGATGGAAGCCAGAGCGGCTGGCTGCGATGAAGCTATCATGCTTAATGAACTGGGTTACATAGCCGAAGGCAGCACTAGCAATATTTTCCTGGTGAGCGGGGGCGAGCTTGTCACCCCTTCCCTGGAAAGCGGCATCCTGCCCGGGATTACCAGAGAGGCAGTCTTGGAAATAGCTCGGGATTTAAATATTAAGATGGTGGAAAGGCAGGTAGAGCTAAGGGAGCTAAGTGAGACTGAGGAGGCCTTTGTTACCAATTCCATAATAGAGGTCATGCCCCTAACCTGGCTTAATGGCGAACCCATCGGCACTGGCAAACCAGGAAGGCTGACCAGAAATTTGATGGCCGCCTACACGAAACTTGTAAAATAATGCGATTTTAGGCAGGCCCAGCGGTAGAAGCTTTGCTAGATTCCCTTACTTAAGAGGCTTTCACCCGATATTTAGCCTTTCCTTCCTCGTAGAGGTCGCCACCATAGATGTCGTTTATCACCGTGACGGGAAAGTCCTCTACTTCAAGGCGCCGGAGTGCTTCAGCACCAAGTTCCTCATAGGCTACTACCTCTGCCTTCTTGATGCTCTTAGAGATAAGAGCACCTGCGCCACCTATGGCTCCTAAATATACTGCTTTATATTCCACCATAGCATCCTTCACCGCCTTTGACCTCAATCCCTTGCCGATCATCCCTTTCAATCCTGCGGCTATCAAACGGGGTGAGTAGGCGTCCATACGACCGCTGGTGGTAGGGCCAGCAGAGCCTATTGGTCTTCCTGGTCTGGCTGGGGAAGGTCCCATGAAATATATCGTCTGCCCCTTAATATCAATAGGCAGGGGTTTTCCCCTCTCCATAGCCTCAACTATCCTCTTATGGGCAGTGTCACGACCTACATACATCACGCCGGTGAGCAGAAGGTTATCTCCTGCCCTAAGCTCCTTCAAAGTCTCATCGGTTAACGGGAGTGTAACTTTCTTAACTTGAGCCATAACAACCTCCTCTTTTTACCTTATTGTCATTGCGAGGCACATTAGTGCCGAAGCAATCTGAGTTGCTTTCCCATCGAGATTGCTTCGCTGCGCTCGCAATGACATGGTGAAGTTAAACCTTTAGTCCTTTCAGTATATCTCTGGCAATGATGTTCCTCTGGAGCTGCAGGGCGAAATTGGTGGAGCTCATCGCCAATGCATTGCGGCAAAACCTTTCCAGGGGTAACCCGGCGACATAAGGTGGTGCATTGAAAATATGAGCAGCATTGTCGGCAACGAAATGAATCATCTGGGTGGTGAACAACTTCACCATAGCTGCCTCTCTCTGTATTGATTGTCCCTTATCTGCTTTCCAGGCAGCTTCGTAAACCATAAGTCTGGAGGCGTGGATACTTGTAGCTATATCGCCCAGTGCTGCTTGGATGCTGGGGCGACCAGAGATAGTTTGCCCAAACGATGTCCAAGTTTGAGCTTGTGTGGTTGATTCCTCGAGTACTCGTTGTGCTGCTCCTACGCACCTGGCACCCCTCATAATTCGCCTTGCCGGAAGCCATTTCTTACCAAGATGAAAGGCTTTTCCTTCTTCTCCTAACACATTTTCGCATGGTACTTTGCAATTATCAAAGCTCAAATAAACAGGCTCTCTTATTCCTGCTTCCCATCCTGTCTTTTCCCTGCTGCCAGTAACGGTAAATCCCGGAGTATCCTTGTCTATCAGAAAACAAGTTACTCCCTCCCTCGGATCTTTCTCAGCACTTCTTTTGCCCTGGACAAGCTTACCGAAAACCAGGGCAAAGTAATCCTTACCTGCTCTAGAGAAGGACGCTTTTTTGCCGCTAACTACATAGTAGCTATCCGACTTCTCTGCCCTCATTTCCATTTCGTCAACGTCAGATGCTTCCTTTCCTGGCTCCATCAATGCCAGGTAAGCGTATTTTTGCTTGTTGAGTACAGGTAAGAGGTATTTTTGTTTCTGCTGTTCGTTGCACCCAAACAGAATCGGGGTAACATTGCCAAACTCGAAAGGAACAATCGTTTGGGCTAGTTCTTCCTCAACTAAGCAATTCCCCAGGATACTTAAGCCAGCGCCACCAAGTTCTTCTGGCACGCCTATTCCCCACAAGCCCATCTCTTTGACCGTCTCCATCAGTTCGTGTTCTTTTTCCGGCGGAAGATACATTTTGGCGTCACTCAAGTCAGCAACTCGCCCCAAAATGTCCCTTTCTAACGGCTTCAACTGGTTGGTAACAAAGTCCCTTACCAGGCTTTGGACCATCTTTAGATCTTCAGGTATCTCGAAGTCCACTCGGTCCTCCTGGGATTGCTTCGTCGCCGATGCTCCTCGCAATGACAAAGAGAGGGGGATGCCTCGCAATGACAGAAAGAGGGGGATGTCTCGCAATGACGGAAAGAGGGGGATGCCTCACAAGGACAAAAGGAGAGGATACATCGGACTGGTATACCATTGTGGATATTTTATCTTCATCGAGAACCAGTTGGCAAATAATAGACGCTGATTTGCAACTGTGATAGCATTAACAACTTAAATGAACCAGGTTGAGGTAATTTCCTTCGATGCTGAAGGGACGCTGGTAGCCCCCGGTTTCAGCCAGGCCATCTGGCATGAAACTATACCTGTCCTTTATGCTGAGAAGAATGGTGTTGAGCTTGCTAGTGCTAGGGAAATTGTTGCTCGAGAATATGATAAAGTAGGTGATCAGAGACTGGAATGGTATGATATAGAATACTGGTTCAGATATTTCCGATTAGGTTCTACTGAACCCGCGATTCAGAGTTGTCAGGCTAAGGTAAGCTATTACCCCGAAGTAGTGGAGGTTCTTTCCTCTCTGGAGGGACGATACAAGCTAATTGTTGCTTCAGGCACGCCGTTGGAGCTACTGGAACCTCAGTTGGAGGGCATTAAAGATTATTTCGTTCGCATCTTTTCCTCAGTTTCACTATATAAGCAGCTAAAAACCCCCAAATTTTATGACTATGTATGTGAATCAATAGGAGTAAATCCTGCCCAAATTGTCCATGTTGGCGACAACTGGCAATTTGATTTCCTTAATTCCAGCCAGGTAGGCATTAATGCTTTTCACCTTGATAGAGCAGGAAATAGTCAGCAAGGCTCTCTAGCTAATCTAACCGAGCTGAAAAGCCATTTATTTTAGATGACAGTCAACTGGGCACAAATTCTGTTCAATTCAGTAGTGACCGGGAGCATTTATTTGCTTGGGGCTGTGGGTCTTAGCCTGACGTACGGACTCTCCGGTTTTCCTAATTTTGCTCACGCTGAATTCATCACCTTGGGCGCTTTTATTGGCTACGCTGTGGCGGACCAGCTGGGGTTAGGTTTACCAGCAGCTCTTGTTGTTGCCTTCCTGGTTACCGGCGTAGTGGGCTTTTTATGTTACCGTGGCATCTTTCAGCCTTTAGCCAAAAGGGGAGCCACCATAATCCATCTTATGGTGGCTTCCATCGCCCTGGGCTTTATTCTAAGACATTCTATTGGCGCTATCTGGAGTTGGAGGCCTCTGTATTTCACCACTAGCTGGCCCGCCTTCGATTTAGGCCCAATAAGGGTGACTGGGCTGTGGCTATTGCTTATCTTTGTTGCTGTAGCGCTGGCGTTTGTTATGCATCTTATTTTAACGAAAACCAAGATAGGCAAAGCGATTAGAGCTACCTCGAGTAATCCCGAGCTTGCCTTGGCCTCGGGCATCAATATTGACCGGGTGATCTGGATAACGTGGTTTGTGGGCGGCGGACTGGCGGCTATTGCCGGCATATTTCGTGCTGCAGACACTCAGATTTGGCCAATGACCGGGTGGGATATCATATTGCCCATGTTTGCTGTGGCCATACTTGGTGGTATAGGTAACTTCTACGGTGCCATAGTTGCAGCCCTTATCGTCGGTCTAGCTGAGAACATAGGAGTAGTAGCGCTGGCAGCTCTGGGGCTTTCAACGAGTTATCGTATAGGTATAGCTTTCGTGATTCTGATAGTAACTTTGATTATCAAGCCGCAGGGATTAGCTATGTTGTTCAGGAGAGCTTAAGGTGGATCCGTTGCTTTATGGTCTGGATCTCGTTGTCTTTATTGGCATCTTTGGCATAGTTGCTTTATCTCTGAATTTAGAGTTTGGCTTTGCCGGGCTTGCCAACTTTGGCAAGGTAGCCTTTTTCCTCGTCGGCGCTTACACTTATGCGCTGCTCTCTCAAATTGGCGTTCCCTTCTCTCTTTGTCTCATTGCTGGCGCCCTAATTTCAGCCCTTTTTGGTTTACTTGTTGCTTTGCCTACCTTGAAGCTGAGGTTGGATTATCTGGCCATATCGGTTTTAGCTTTTGGTGAGATATTGAGGTTGATTGTCAAATCTGAGAGCTGGATTGCTGGGGGTGATTGGGGGATAAGTGTTGCTCCAGCCATTAGTATAGCAGGTGCCTCTCCCCGTGTTGGTGTTCTGGTGAATATAGGACTGGTCTACTTTTGCTTGCTCATTTGCTTTGTCATAGCTCAACTATTGGCTAACTCACCTTATGGCAGGGTGGTGCGTGCTATAAGGGAAGATGAGATTGCTGCTGAAGCACTAGGTAAAGATAGGGCCAAATATAAAGCTCAAATATTTATGATAGGTTCAGCTATGGCAGGAGTAGCTGGTGGACTTTATGTTCAGTATCTTCACTATGTTCTCCCCGGTATGTTTATGCCTATGGTTACCTTTACCGTGTGGATAATGGTTCTTCTGGGAGGACCGGCTAACAACTGGGGGGCATTGTTAGGTGCTGTATTAGTGGAGCTTTTCAAGTATGGGACAAATTTAGCTAAACCGATTCTGCCCATCGACCCTGTTAACTTGCAATATATTCTATTTGGTGCTTTAATTATCCTTGTTTTATTCTATAGACCACAGGGCTTGTTAAAGGAAAGTCCGATTAAGACAAAGGCACTGGAGTTAGCGCGTTATGGAAGAACCGTTGCTAAAAATAAGGGAAGTTAGCAAGCATTTTGGTGTTTACATCTTCATCTTTACGTGGCCCCTTGACTAAAGGGGCTGCATAGACCTATCCGCCAAGTTTCACTTATTTTTGCCTGTATCGTATATAATGTGAGACTCATCGAAGAAGAGGATTAGCCGGTAATGGAAGAAGCGTTGTTGAAAATAAGGGAAGTTAGCAAGCACTTTGGCGGGCTTTACGCTGTGAACGAGGTAGATCTGGACATCGAGGAAGGCGGCATTTGGGGTTTGGTGGGTCCTAATGGCAGTGGTAAGACCACTTTATTTAACACCATCCTCGGGCTTTATAAGCCTGACCATGGTGCCATTTACTTTAATGGCAAGTGTATCAGCAATCTCGCTCCTCATGATATTTATGGGCAAGGAGTGGTGAATGCATTTCAATTACCCCGGCTTTTTAATCAAATGAGTGTTCTTGATAACATGCTTGTGGCAGCACGAGGTCACCAGGGCGACAAGTGCCTGTATAGCCTTTTCTGGAGAAAAAGCTGGCAAGCGCAAGAAGAGGGTCTGATTGAGGAAGCTTTAGATATTCTCAAGCTTGTGGATTTGGGTAAATGCACTTTTTCCCTTGCTGGCGAGCTTTCTGGTGGGCAAAGGAAGCTCCTCGAAGTTGGTAGAGGGCTTATGGCGAAGCCCAGACTTTTGCTTTTAGACGAGCCAGCAGCGGGAATAAATCCCGCATTAGGTAAGAGCATATTTCAAAAGCTAAAGGATTTTTCTTGTAACGGTACAACCTTTTTCATCGTGGAACACCGCCTGGAGATATTATTCGAGTTTGCTAACTGGGTCTATGTCATGAATAGGGGAAGGATGGTGGCTCAAGGGGAGCCTCATGATGTTGTTAACAGCCCTGCCTTTTATGAAGCATATTTAGGAGAAGAATAGATGGCTCCCGTCTTCATGGTTGAAAATGTCAATGCTGGCTACGGTGATGTCGTTATTGTCCACGGTGTCTCTGTGAAGGTGGATGAAGGTGAGATTGTGGCTGTTGTTGGTCCTAATGGTAGTGGTAAGTCAACCTTGCTCAAGAGCATTCTTGGCTTCGCGAAGCTTTTTGCAGGTAGTATTTTCTATCAAGGAAAAGACATCACGGGGATGGCTTCTGATAGGGCAGTAAGCATGGGTATAGGTTATGTTCCTCAGGTAAACAATGTTTTCCCTAATCTCACTATAAGTGAAAACTTGGACATGGGAGCCTATCACAGGAAAGGAAGAGCTTCCGTAAAGGCTGGCCTGAAGGAGATTTTTGAGATGTTTCCCGAGCTTGAGGTGAGGGAAAATGCTTTAGCGGGCAATTTAAGTGGTGGTGAAAGGCAGATGTTAGCCATAGCCAGGGCAATGATGGCACAGCCGAAGGTCTTATTGCTTGATGAGCCGCTAGCTTCCTTGTCTCCCAAGCCGGTTTCAGTCATTCTATCCAAATTAAGAAAGATAAAAGAGGCAGGCACAGCTATAATAATAGTGGAACAAAGTGTCAAAAAAGCTTTAAGTGTCTCCAGTCGAGGCTATGTTCTGGTTCAGGGCACTTGCGCTATGGAAGGCGAAGCTAGTTCTCTATTTGCCGAGGAATCTTCGAAGCAGCGATATTTAGGTTTAGAGGCTAAAGGGTATTGACACAGATTTAGCCTCTCGGCATAATTAGCCAATAAATTTAGTCTTAGAGGGAGGTAAAAATGGTTAAAAAGGTGTTAATGGTGGTAGCCGTCTTGGCTCTTCTCATACCGGCGGTGGCCTGTGGCCCGGGTCCGGCTGAAACAATCAAGATAGGCGTTGTACTGGACTTGACAGGTGATTTGGGCCCCATGGGTCACAGGATGTTGGATGGTGCCAGGCTAGCAGCAGATGAAATCAACGCTGCTGGTGGGGTGCTGGGGAAACAGGTGGAATTGGTGGAAGAGGATGGAGCTACAGACCCAGCCACAGGCTTTGACAGGGTTAAAAAACTGGTTACGGTAGACGGTGTGGAGGTAATTGCCGGGCCCATGATCACTGGAACTTCTTTACTTGCAATCCCATATGCAGACGAACAAAATGTCCCGTTGATTACCCCATCGGCTACAGGGATCCCGCTTTCCGAGGTTGAGGGAACGGAGTGGTTCTTCCGTACATGCCTCCGTGATGATGCCCAGGGTATGGTGTTAGCCGGCGTTATCGTGGACAAAGGTTATACCAGGCTGGCTACCATAGTACTGGATAACACTTACGGTAAAGGTTTAGAAACAGCTATTGTTGAGCGGCTTGACGATGTGGGGTGGCAGGGAGAGCATGTGGTACCAATACACTATGATGAAGCCGTAAAAGACTATCGCACCGAGTTACAGCAGATTAAAGACAGTAACCCTGATGTGGTTTTTGCCTGCACCTACTGTGATGACGGTATCATAGTGTTCAAGCAAGCCTTGGATATAGGCCTGGATGAGATTGCCTGGTTAGGCTGTGATGGTAACTATGGCTCTGGTTTGTTTGCAGAACCGAAGTCTGCCGAGTTTATGGAGAAGGCGTTTGTTGGTGCTACCAGGACTGTTGGCGCAGGTTCAAAGTACGATGAATTCAGCGCGGCGTATGAACTGGCATATGGAGAAGCACCTCAGGTATATTGTGACACTATGTATGACGCAGTATGGGCAGCTGCAAACGCGATCGAAGCTGCTGGTGTTTACGATGGTGAAGCCATAAGGGTTGCCCTGACAGAGCTGGAATTCGAAGGTGCTACTGGTCCTATCTCTTTCAACGAATTAGGCGATCGTACCTCCGGTCTATTTGAGGTTTGGGAAGTGGTGGAAGATGCTACAACTGAAACCGGCTATGCAAATGCTCCGATAGAGGTAGTTACCTGGACTTCGTAGGCAACATTAACAACTACTTCTGACCGCTATTTGAGCAGCGGAGTGCTATCACACTGTAGTTGTGGTAGCACTTTGCTTTATCATGGGTGACGTTGGAAAGGGAAGACGTGGCAGAAATTGGCGAGCTAAATAGTCTGAAGATTACAGTCTTGACGGAGGACTCTGTACTTTATGAAAGTCATTATCTAGGGCAACACGGAGTTTCCTTTCTTCTGGAAGGGGCAAAAGGCTCCGATGTAATGAGAATCCTGGTTGATGTCGGTCAAGATTCGCAGGCTCTGTTTAACAACATGAAACTCATGAATATCTCGCCCTCGATTATTGATGCTGTTGTCCTAACCCACTGCCATTATGACCATACTCAAGGAGTAGCAAAGGTGCTCAAGGAGATAGGCAGAAGGGATATCCAGGTAATCGCTCATCGGGATATCTTTCGATTGAACTTCGTCACCGAGCCTTATCCCAGGCATGTAGGTATTATGCCCGGCGACTCCAGGGAGGAGATAGAAAAAGCTGGTGGCAGCCTTCTTCTAACTAAAGACCCTGTGAAGCTCATGTCGGGGATTACCACCACGGGGGAGGTGAAAAGGCAAACTGACTTCGAGGAAGTAGGGATAGCGCTGAAGACGATACAAAATGGGGAAGTTGTAGATGACCAAATGCTTGACGATATATCTGTGGTGGCAAATGTCAAAGGGAAAGGTCTGGTGATTGTAACTGGTTGTAGCCATGCTGGAATCGTTAATATTGCCAAGCATGCTATAGAACTAACCGGTTGTGAAAAAATAGATGGGATACTTGGTGGTTTGCATCTTGTGGATGCCCCCGATGTCAGGATAAAAAGAACAGTGGAGGAACTTTCTAAGTTAAATCCAGAATGGATATGTGCTGGTCATTGCACTGGATTTAAAGCACAGGTGGAGCTTTACCTTGCCTTTAGGGAGAGGTTTTCACCTTTACAGACGGGGATGCAATTTGTAATTTAGTTTGCCTCAGCTTATCCCAGGCCTTCCACAAAGGACTTCACATTCTTGCCCAAATCCGGGATATAATACCCACCTTCGAGTAACGCAAACCTCCTCCCATGACAGGATTCAGATGCCTGCTTTATCATGCTGCCTATAGTGTTGTAATCCTCGGTCTTCAAGCTTTTTCCCCAATCCTTCTCATAAGTATCAAATCCGGCACTGACCCCAATGATGTCATAGCTTCTTGCCTTTTCCAGGCTCTCCCTTAGCTCAGCCAGATATCTTTGTCTCTCCTGGGATACCATGTTCAAAAATATGACGTTCTCATTACTACCGAGAATGTCATAGGTACCATTGCCATAATGAAGGTCAATATCTACTATCAAGGCTTCATTTACCTTTTTATCCTGAATTAATTTTGTGATAGCGATAGCCATGTTGTTGAAAAAGCAAAAGCCACCATTGAAATCTCTGCCGGCATGGTGTCCTGGCGGCCTTATTAAACCAAAGGCGGGCTCATTTAGAGCAATCTGAGCGGCTTTTATTGCCCCTCCGGCAGCTAAGCTGGCTACTTCAAAAACAACTTCATCCCTTTTCACTGAGTCGATCAAAGATTGAGTATGAACCAGGAGAAGATCCTCCTCAGCAGCAGGTTCAGGCTGGACGAATTCATAACCCTTTAGTGCCTCAAGAATGTTCTCTATCCTTCCCGCCTCAGATGCCGGGTCATAGGCATAAACCTGCTTGTATTTCTCATGAGATACCATCTTCATAGTTCCGTATTTTATCATGTGGTAGCTCGTTTTTCCTTATATCTCGCATCATCGTTGATTGATAGGTGTGGTATAATCACGGCATTTACAAAGCTTGAGATTTAGTTGGAGGGGTAAAACTTGACATCTGGGGTAAGTAAGAAGGCAGTGACTGTGGCTGTAGATGCCATGGGTGGTGATTATGCTCCTCAGGAGATAGTCAAGGGTGCGATTGAAGGAGCTAAGAGGGAGGGAATTGAGATAATTTTGGTGGGTCGGGAGGATGCTATTCAGAAGGAAATGGAGCGATATGGTATTTCCGGGCTTCCTATCCGTGTGCGGCATGCAAGCGATGTTATACTTGATGGTGAGCCTCCCGCAATGGCTTTGCGTCACAAACCGGATGCCTCTATTCTTGTTGCCACTCAATTAGTGAGAAAGGGCGAGGCAGATGCCCTGGTGAGTATGGGTCCTACAGGAGCAGTCATGGTGAGTGCCATACTAACCCTGGGCACTCTGGAAGGCCTCAGGCGGCCGACTGTTGGCGGGGATCTCTTCGGATTTGTCCCTGATACGGTAATATTTGATGCAGGAGCTAATGTTGATTGTAATCCGCGTGAATTATTGAATTTCGTTGCTATGGGTTGTGTTTATGCTAAGAGGATGCTTCACATTGCCAACCCAACGGTGGCATTGCTCAGCAATGGTGCTGAAGAAGGGAAGGGCAATCATCTGGTAAAGGCAGCTTACCAACTTCTTAAAAAGAGCAAGCTGAATTTCATCGGGAATGTAGAAGGTCATGATATTCCTGCAGGAAAGGCAAACGTTGTTATTTGCGATGGGTTTACCGGCAATGTTCTGATAAAATTCTGTGAAGGGTTGAGCAGGTCTATAATTGAGCGATTAAGGGTTACTCTGGATAAGCTTCTTTCAAAGACAGAAATCGATGCTGTTTGTAAGGATTTGTTTAGTTTGACCAACGTGGTTGATGTAAGAGGTGGAGGGTTAGTTTATGGTATAAACGGACTGGTATGGACCGGACACGGTCGCTCCAAAGCCCAACAGGTGGCTGAATCCATGCATCAGGTGAAACTGGCTGTGCAGTCAAATTTGGTGGAGGCATTGAAATTGGAACTGACCAAGATACAACGGTTAGTAGGGGGTGGGTGATAGTCTTGTTTTTTATAATTGATGATAGATGTTGTGGTTGAAGATATGGATTTGCAAGTCCAGGCAAAGGCGAAAAAGGAGCAGTCAGTAATCAGCACTCAGCATTCAGCAATTAGCCGCAAACTGAAAGCTGATAGCTGAAGGCTGATGGCTAAATGGTGACTAAAAGAAGAGTAGTCATCACTGGAATTGGTGCCGTAACTCCTCTGCGTATTGGAGCTAAGGAGTCCTGGCAAGCATTGTGCCAGGGGAAATCAGGAGTAGCTCGAATCAGCAAATTCGACTCTTCAGGTTTTAAGTGCCAGATTGCTGCAGAGGTGAAGGATTTCCACCCCGAGGACTTTCTGGACAGAAAGAAGATAAGGAGGACCGACGCTTTTATTCATTACGCCCTGGTAGCTACCAAGATGGCTCTGGACGATGCTGGACTATCTATAAACGACGGCAATGCTGATAGGGTTGGAGCGGTTATAGGCACGTCCGTTGGGGGGTTGATCACCTATGAGAAGAATTTGGCTGACCTCAAGGAACAAGGTCCTGATAGCGTTTCCCCCTTCTTTATCCCTGGCTTTCTTCCCAACATGGCCGTGGGGGAGGTCTCCATTGTCTTTGGTGCTAAAGGGCCGAGTAAATGTGTAGCTACCGCCTGCGCTACTGGAACCCATGCGGTTGGTGACGCCTTCAGGATTATTCAATATGGTGAGGCTGATGCCGTGATTGCCGGGGGGAGCGATGCCTATGTTATTCCTGTCGCCATTGCGGGATTGGATAGAATGAGAGCTATATCGAGGAGGAATGATGAACCTGAAAAGGCAAGCCGTCCATTTGACAAAAACCGCGATGGCTTTGTTCTTGGTGAAGGAGCGGGCATTTTGATTCTTGAAGAGCTTGGCTTTGCTCTAAAGCGAGGGGCAAAGATTTACGCCGAGCTTCTCGGCTATGGTTCCAACGTCGATGGGTTTCACATAACTGAGCCTGATTGGGAAAATCAAGCACGGTGTATAAGGCTTGCTTTAAATGATGCTGGCATCCTGCCTCAAGAGGTTGACTACATCAATGCTCATGGAACTTCTACTATGCTCAATGATTTGGCCGAAACTAAGGCTATAAAGCTTGTTTTAGGGAAACATGCCCAAGAAGTGGCAATAAGCTCCAATAAATCTATGACGGGGCATTTATTGGGGGCGACAGGTGCCGTGGAAGCCATTTTCACCGTTCTTACCATTCGTGATAGTATTATTCC
>CAYVCJ010000019.1:0-18305 GCA_964450165.1 uncultured Dehalococcoidales bacterium | reverse complement strand
ACCTTCAATTACATTGACTTGCTTAACTTCACCATGGTTGGAAAACAATTCCTTCAAATCCTCCTCGGTTACAGAGTAACTGAGATTTCCTACATAAAGTTTACTACCTTCCATTCTAACCTCCTTTTCTTCTTTATTTCTCTTTGCCTAATAATGCTTCTTCTGGAGGTAGTAGCAAGATAGCGATTCTAACCTCTCTAACGATAACACTACTAAACACAAAAGAATCCCTACTAGAAACTTGTTTCACAAGATTTAATTTAATTTAGTGTTCTTACCACCTCCTTCACCATTTGCCAGCCATTTCACATACCAGCCTTATAGATTGTTAAACATTAGCATCTATCGTAGCGGCTATCAAGCCCATCGAGACATGCTCGAAATTCAACACCCGAAATCGGTTACACACCTCTCTTACCCCCATAACTTCTTTGATGCTGGACATCCCACCAATAATTCGTTCTATTTTTATATTAGTCAAATTAGAGACCTCCCCTACCCCTCAATAATCTCCTTAGTGCTCGGTACCCTGCCAATAATACGTTCGTCGATGCGGGTGGCTGAATCCAGAGCTCGGGCTAAGGCTTTGAATAAAGCCTCCGCTTTGTGGTGGTCATTTATGCCGGTGAGCACTTTAGCATGAAGGTTGATTTTAGCTTCAGAGGCAAAGGAAACCAAGAAGTGGCGCACCAGATCCGAAGATAGTTCGTCTATGCTGACATCGGAAAACGAAACCTCAACCATGCTGTACGCCCTTCCTCCAATGTCCACCGCCACTGCTGCCAGAGTTTCATCCATAGGAACGAAAGCGTGTGCCATTCGGACAATGCCCTGCTTTTGCCCTAATGCCTGGTTAAATGCCTTGCCCAAGGAAATAGCTACGTCCTCAACAACATGATGCTGGTCAGCGCCTGTGGCTGAGATTTTAAGGTCAAATACTCCATGCCTGGCTAGCTGTGACAAAAGGTGGTCAAACATTCTTATCCCCGTGGTAATTTCAAATTCTCCGATGCCATCAATATTCAATTCCACCCTGACGTTTGTCTCGGCAGTTTCCCGGGTTACCCTTGCTTTCCTTTCAGCCATTGTTAAACCTCCATCAATATTCTACTCATCAGAATAGCGAGGCTGAGATTGCTTCGCTGCCCCTTCGCTTCGCTCACAATGCTGAAGAGGCATGCTGCCACCTTAACATATTTCCTTCAGAGCCTCAATCAAGGCATCGTTATCTTCAGGCTTGCCCACACTTGTTCGTACATAATCTTTCAAGCGTGGTGTATCAAAATAGCGAATAAAGATACCTCGCTGCCGCAATTGACGCCAGATTTCCTCGGCATTTCGCTGGAGCATTGCACAAAGGATAAAGTTACCTTTTGATGGATAGGGCTTTAACCATCCCAGCTCTTTTAGTTTAGTGAACAGCCTCTCCCGCTCAGTAGTTATCTTTTGAACATTGCCACGAAGGTAGTCTATATCGCCTAAAGAAGCCAATACTGCCACCTGTGCGGCAATGTTGATATTGTAAGGCTGCTTGATTCTCATCATGTAGCCAGCAATTTCCACGGGGAAGACCCCATAACCTATCCGAAACCCAGCTAACCCCGCCCATTTGCTGAAGGTGCGCAGGACTATTAAGTTACTATGAGCAGGCACCAATCCAGCCATGGTTACCCCGTTGAATTCAAAATAAGCCTCGTCAATGACCACGATTCTCCCAGTATCAACGAGCTCCATTAGCTCTTGCTCTTCAATGATGTTGCCGGTGGGATTATTAGGAGAAGCGATAAAGATGACCTTCGTTTTTCCATCCAGTGCTCCTTTTATACCCGCTATGTCCAGAGCAAAATCTTCATCCTTTCTAGGTACATCAATTATCTTGCCGCCGCAAACCTCTGCGCTGAAGGGATACATACCAAACGTCGGTGAGCAGTTAACAATATTGTCACCCGGCTCAAGAACAAGCCTCAAGACGAGGTCAATGAGCTCATCACTACCACTACCACAAACGATGTGCTGACGAGCTATGCCGGTATATTCCTCCAGTGCTTCCTTCAGTTTCCTTTGCTCCGGGTCGGGGTAGATATGATAATGAGAATAGTCAGCCAGAGCTTGATAAACTCTCGGGGAGCAACCATAGGGATTCTCATTGCCATCGAGTTTTATCACCTTCCCCCGAACTCGCTGCTCCAGAATCTCCACAGGCTCTATTGGAGTGTAGCTCTTCATTGCTACTAGTTCAGGTCTCACCAGCTTCTTTATGTTCATCTACCTCCTGTGATTGCTTCGCTTTGCTCGCAATGATACTGCCTGGGCGTGAGCACTAAACCCTTCAGCCTCAGCTATGGTTATCGCTGGTTGAGAAAGTTCCCTGGCGGTGGAATCATCCAGGGAAATGATATTGGTAACTTTGAGGAAATCCTCAACACCCAGGGGCGAACTGAAACGAGCGCTTCCCCCGGTAGGCAATACATGGCTGGGACCAGCAACATAATCGCCAAAAACCACTGATGAATTATCACCAGCGAAAATGGCGCCGGCATTGTAGATTCTGGGAATCAAAGAAGAGGCGCCAGAGACCATAAGGGAAAGATGTTCAGGAGCATAAAGGTTGACCAATTCAATAGCCTGGTCAATATCATCCACAAGGACAATCATCCCACTCTCAAGGGCTTCAGCGACAATAAAAGACCGTTTCAGCTTATCCAATCTGAGGGAAATTTCTTCATCAACCTTGCCAGCCAGCTCAGGGGATGTGGTGATCAAAAACACTTTTGCCAGCGGGTCATGCTCAGCCTGAGCGAGAAGCTCAGCAGCACATAAAGATGCAGCGGCAGTGCCATCAGCCACAATCACAATCTCGCTTGGTCCCTGGAGGCCATCAACGCCTACCTCACCATAAACCACCATCTTAGCTAGCATCACAAAAATGTTGCCCGGACCGCAGATTTTATCCACCTTGGGCACTGACTCCGTGCCAAACGCTAGAGCAGCGATAGCCTGAGCACCACCAATCTTGAAAATCCGATTTACCTGAGCGATGTTAGCCGCTACCAACGTAGCAGCAGGAATAGCTCCATTAGGTCTGGGAGGCGAAGCCATAATGATCTGCCCAACACCAGCTACCTTAGCAGGAATAGCAGTCATCAACACCGTGGAGGGATAACAGGCAGTTCCGCCAGGAATATAGATCCCCACCCTATTCAGCGGGCGAATTTGTCTTCCCAAACATGGATCAATGGGTATAACGCCAGTTTTTGGTAAGCAAGCAAGGTGGAATTCTCTTATCCTCTCAGCAGCTAACTCGAGGGCTGAGATTAACTTCTTATCGGCTTTCTCATAAGCTGCCGAAATCTCCTGCTGGCTTACCTCCAGAGAATCAAGTTGAGCATTCTCTAATTCCTTAGCGTAGCGCAAAAGAGCTTTATCACCCTTACTTCGTACCTTTTCAATAATATTTGCCACTACCTGTTGCTGCTCCAGCGCTATATCTAAGGATTCCAGTGGGTCTTTTCTATCAAGCATCTGCTTCGCTTGGTCAAAACCTTTGATTTTTTTCACAATAATCCTCCTCGCAGCATTTGAATGAGGAAATCTATTTCTTCTTTCCTATCAGGTGAAACAATACTTTCCTTGTTGCCAATGAGGCAAGCAGTGGATTCACAAAGGGTATCAATAATTTTGAGATTATGCTCCGCCATGGTTCTTCCAGTCTGTGTGTTATCAATAAGCAAATCGGCATCTTCAGGCAGAAAAGCCTCGCTTGTCCCCCAGGTTGGTATTAGTTTGTATGGACTAATGTGATGGTCACAAAGATACTTATCGCTGATGTTGATGTACTCCGAGGCTACCCTCAGCGTGGATAATTTGCCCTTCTGCAGCAATTGCTTAACCTCTTCTATGGTTGATACCGGCATTTCCTGAGTCGTCGCAACTACGACTTTAACTTTGCCGAAGCCAAGATCCAATAATTCCACCACAGGGCTGGAGGGAAAACGGTAGACATGATCAAGCAGCCAGTCCTTGCCGGTTATCGCAAGGTCGAAATTGCCGTTGGCTACCTGGATTGGCATATCCTGAGGCCTGATTACCTTGATATCAAGCCAGTCCAGGTCAACCGAAGGATGATAATCCAGCGCCTCCACAGAATAGTGGCTTAAATTGAGTCCAACTCGCTTTAAAAGCTGTGCCGTCGGTGGTAGCTGATGCCCGTCAGGCAAAGCTAGCCTGACTTTCTTCAGTTCGGCACGGGGGGGTGATTCAATAGAACCCTTCTTTCTGCCTAATTCCTCAAATGATAAAGAAACCTCCTTATTGTCAAGATTGGAAGCAAAGCAATTCAATAGTTCGCCCAGGTCCTTACTATCCAAACTTTTCTGGCTCGCAATTATCATAGCTTTAGTGGGGAGCAATTTCATGAGGGGAAGCAAACCTTCCTTTTCCAATTCTCTCCTATTTCTGGCTTCTAATATCGCAATTTCAGCGTCCTCCGGGGGATAAACCTCAGCATCTCCCCAAACCGGGAAAATCCGAAACCTTCTCATCCTGACACTTAAGGCAAAAGCTTCGGCTAAATTAGGATATTCACTTACTATACGCCAGTTACGTTGTCTGGCTAGAAATTCATCGAGGTTAGATATTCCCGACTTGTAACTGACTGCGGCGTATACATATCCGTCACCATAATTTAGAGCGGATATCTTCACCACTGCGCTGGCTTTATACCGCAGAAGAAGTTCTTCGATCCAATCCAATCCACATATCCCCAAGTCATAATTGCCTATCGCCACCTGAACAGGAATATCCTTCTCCCGAAATATCTTGGCAGAGAGGTAGGGAAGGTTTGTTGACTTAAGCCGATATTGCCTTGTTCGCTCGGTATACCCTTTGAAGCCTAGATCGGCATCAGCAAGTAAATTCGCCGTGGCTGGAAGCAATCTCCCTTTGGGCAAAGCAAGTTTAATATAGTTTGACTGGTTTGCCATAGAAATCTAATCTACACCACCTAACATACCAGCAACCTGAGTCAAAGAACTGACCTCCTGTTTCTCTCCGCTCTTGCGGTCAATAATGATAAAAGAGCCTTCAACCAAAACAGAGACAACCCATCGATAATCCGACACCCTCCCTCCGGCCAAGTCAAGCTCAACTATATGCCCCGCGTTACGGAGTGATTGAGCTAAGCTAAAGCATGCCTCCATCACTCCCGGGGTTCTTTCACCCGCTTTAACTAACACCCCAGACTCCCTACACTCAGCCTTCTTCAAGGAGACCTTCTTTATCACCGGGTCAACGTAAATGGCAAATCCGCAAGCTGGCATGTCCCTGCTGCCCATAAGCGATAGGAGCTCATCATACCTCCCACCACCCCCAATTTTTTCGCCCCGGGAGAAGAATTGAAGGCAAACTCCAGTGTAATACTCAAAGCCATGTATGGCGGCAATATCAATCCAATAATCACATTTCAAGTCATCCAACAACCTGACAATGCCGGTGAAATCACTAAGATTGGATTTCAACTCTGCCGAAGCTTGTGAAGGAAGTTCGACTTCCTTCAGGAAGTCGCTTAATTTCCCTTTAAAGTTCACCACAGAGGCAAGAAACCTATCCAGTTCAAGGTTATTTGATTTTGCCTTCCTCCATGTCTGCCAATCACCATCCAAAATACGACCAAGCATCTCAGCTTCGTCTCTGGGGCTAAGTCCAAGTTCCTTAACCAGCGCCTTCGCCAAACCAGCGTGGGAGAGCCGCAACTCCACCTCGCCAATGCCGAGATTATGTAATAGCTCACGGGCTAACAATATCAGCTCTACATCTGCCATTGGACTAGCACCACCCAGGAACTCGACACCGCATTGCCACCGCTCCCTGTTTTCCTTCCCCGTCTGCTCGAAAGCAAAGATGTCAGTGACATAGAAAAGCCTGGCATTCTCTTGCTGGCTTAGATTTTCGATATAAAGTCTGGCTATAGGTATAGTGCCATCCGGTCTAAGCACCACCCTTTCTCCACTCCACCCATCCCAATCAAGAAAGGAATATGCCCTGCCCAATCTGCTAGGAGTGAGTGTTCCTGTAGCGGTAAATAGGTGGAGATATTCCAAGCTTGGTGTCCTTACTTCTCGGTACCCCCACTTAACACAGCAATTGCGGAAGGTATCCTCAATATAGCGAAATCGTCGCATATCATCGGGGAGTAAATCCCTCATGCCTTTACAGCGCCGGCTTTTCATCCCAAAAACCTATATTACCCAGTTTGCCTCATTCTATACTACCCCCTCATCTTGCTTCAATGAGGAAGCATCTCCAGGACTTGCTTTAATTCCTCAGGCAAAGGAGCGCTAAATTCAAGGTATTGATTGGTTGACGGCGAACAGAAACCAAGCCGCTGAGCATGAATGAATTGCCGACCAAGATAAGCTAATTTCACACCGTAAACGGGGTCACCAACCACAGGATAACCAATAGTGGCAAGGTGCACCCTTATTTGGTGTGTCCGCCCTGTTTTGGGCATCACCTCGAGTAGAGTATAATCACCAAAATATCGGTTAACCTGGTAATGTGTTATTGCCTCCCTCCCTCCTTCCACTATCGCCATCCGCTTGCGATTTCTCGGGTCTCGCCCAATAGGCAACTCGATTGTCCCCTGACCAGGAAACACCCTCCCGTTAACCAGAACGAGGTAATTCTTGGTTACTGTTTTACCTTTGAACTGGTTAATCAGAGAAACTCGAGCGGATTCATTTTTAGCAACAACGATGAGCCCTGAAGTATCTTTATCCAGCCTGTGGACTATACCTGGTCGCACCAGGCCACCACTCCCTTCCAAACCAGGACAATGCGCCAGAATAGCATTGACTAAAGTATGGTCGGGATGCCATGGAGCTGGATGAATGGTTAAGCCAGCAGGTTTATCCACCACAATAATCTCGTTATCTTCATAAATTATATTCAGAGGAATTGATTCAGCTTTTGGGAGAGTAGGCAAGGGAGGAAATTCAATGGTTATTCTGTCTTCTCCAGCCAATTTCCGACTCGCCTTAGCCTGCCGTTGATTAACCAGAATATAGCCTTGCTCAATTAATTTCTGTAAGTAAGCCCGAGAAAATTGAGGGAATGTCTTAGCCAAATAACTATCGAGGCGAATGCCCGGCGTGGAAACAGTGAGACGAAGCATTTTAGCCTTTGGAAGTGCGTCCATGGTGATATACCCTGGCAAATAATTCCATACGATAAAGGGAATAAATGAATAAAAGGATGCCAGCCACTATAGCAGCATCCGCGAAATTAAATGCTGGCCAGTGGAAATCGTTCCAGAGCCGAAGATCAACGAAATCAACGACATAGCCAGAACGAAGGCGGTCTATCAAATTACCAGTGGCGCCACCAAAAAGCAAACCAAGCGATACATTGCTTAGAATGGCGTTAGGCAATAAATAATGACGAACTAACAAAATGGCAACCAACACTATGACAGTGATAATAATAGGAAGGAAAACTTGTCCCGGCAGCAAGCCGAAAATGGAGCCGTAGTTCTCACGATACACTAGGTTCAGGAAACTTTCTCCAGACGGCGGCAATAAAGCTGAATTGCTCCTCACCCATAACTTAGTCAGTTGGTCGAGGGCGATTATTGAAGCGGCAGCAACCAAAAACAGCCCAAGTTGCCCCTTATCTTGCATCCTTCGTCTGGCGCGCTTTGCAGCTCAAGCACAAGTTTGCTTGAGGCAGCGCTTTAAGGCGGGCTGGTTCTATGGGCTTGCCACAAGAGTCACATAATCCATAAGTCCCTGCGTCATACTTCTCCAAGGCATGGTCTATTTCACCAAGAGATTTTTTCAACATCTTCTCCAAATCCATCCTCTTTTCCAACTCCGAGACCTGGCTTGCCTCCTCTCCTCTTTTGCCAAACGGGCCACCAGCCCTTCTTTCCACCATTTGCTGAGAAGTTTGCATCTGTTCCAGCTCTTGTAACAATCGCTTCCTTTCAGCTTTTAACTGTCGCAAAAGTTTACTAAATTCAGCCACTTTATCCACCTCGATGTAAGTTGAACTAGGTTCTGGTAAAAACGTTTCTTATATCAGGGTGTAAATCGCCACCAATTTGTTCTACCGTGTCACACCTGATTTTGTTGAACTCTTCCTGCCTCTCCTCGAACTCTACTCTAGAATAAAGCTTCTCAGGATGCAAATATATATCGTCAACATGCCTTACTGCCCTGGGCACCTTGAATCCCGTAGGTGAATCCACCCAATCTTCAAGTCCACCCCTTAACAGGGAATCTAGTATCGCCATAGTAAATTCCAATCTTATATCCTGATAATGTTCCCCTTCACCTATTCCACCGGTGTTTAGTAAGAAGTAATTCATATGATGAAGAACCTTCATTATTTCATAAAATCTGTTGGCGTGCTCTGCTCTACCACCAGCTATAAATGGGTCATAGAAGAACTCGCTCTTTATCTTCCCCGCCTGAGTTGGGTCACCAGCAGATGACTCCACTGATTGCCCCAAAATCATCAACGAAGTTGCTTGCTCTAAAGTTAACTTCGATATCGCTGGAATCAACGGCCCCCTGGTGATAAGAATCAGGTTATCCACCCCATCAACATCAATATAAGGGCTGGCATGCATAAAATCTTTCCTGCGTATAACTGCTCTTCCGTTTGATGTTCTTTCGAAATTGTAAAAATCGAAATCTTTATCTTCAGTCACATAAACGTTCTCACAAAGAGTCTCCGGTTTCAGCAGACCATAGAATATCTCCACCTGATTTCCAGGATTTATGCTCTCGGTTTTCACGAATACTCCCCCCGCTTCGAAACCATAGAAGGAACCATCGGGCATGAGGGTTCCACCATCGTCCTGGATAAGCCACGACTTTTCACTGCCTTTTCTGGCCAAAATCTTGCATGTGGTGGTTGTTTTCCCATTTGCGGTCAAGGCAACAAGCAATGTTCTTACAGTTCTATAATCCCCATGTGTTGATTGAAGGTAATCCTCCCTGCAGCCAGCATGCAGGAAAATTCCATCACCAAAAGTTCTACGAGTCCAGTCTTCGGCAGCAAAAACACCCTTCTTATACTCACCGATGTAATTGCTGTTCCTGATTATCTTGATGACCCTGCCATCGCTAAGCATAGCCAATCTTATAGTGATATCTTTTTGAGGAAGTGGTTTTGATTTATTGGGTTCAAAAGCCCCATCAGTGAACATTACAATCTCATATGTTGGCTGTTCAACTTCCTTCTTCACGGGAACAAAAAGATTCCCACCACCGTAGGCAACATGAGCAAATCGTTCGGGAACAATCAACCTGACCGTAGTGTCACTACCTGTATTGCCGACAATCCTATCAATGGAAATTAACCTTTCTTTGCTCAAAGCCTGCTCGCATTGAGCTAGTAGTTGTAGCTCTTCTTCACCAAAGGGATGGTCAACGCTGTTCTTGGTAAACATCGCCGCCCTGGAACTGGGCTCACTTTCAGCAACAAAATTACCATAAACTGTCTTCTCTACCTCAGGTTCTTTTCCCACAAGCACCCTTAATTCTTCAGCAGAAGGATTATCTAGTAACCTATTCTCCTCCATTGCCTTCTGTTTAATCCTATCAACAGTTAACGCGAATTGTTCTAACTCAATTTCTGACATTTCTCCCCCTAAGAGGAATCCTGAATTCTAGACAAATTCAACATCTAAATCCTTAATGTTTAGCATAGATATGAGCGTCTGGTATTCTAGTGTTTATACCTCGCGGAATTCACCTTCAACAGGACCTTCCTCCCCACCAGGGCCTTGTTGACCACCGGGACCCGGTTGCCCACCGGGAGGTTGCCCACCGGGAGGTTGTCCGCCAGGCTGTCCATAAACTGCACCACCAACCTTCTGCATAGTCTGCGACAGGTCTTGCGTGGCATTACGAACAGCATCCATATCCTTGCCTTGAAGTGCTGAACGAACCGCAGCTATCTTGCCTTCTATTTCCTGTTTTAGCTCTTCAGGTATTTTGTCTCCATGGTCACGAAGCGTTTTCTCGGCAGTATAAGCAAGGTTATCAGCGGCATTGCGAGCTTCGATTTCCTCCTTACGTTTAACATCTTCAGCAGCATGCATCTCCGCTTCTCGCTTCATGCTGTCTACCTCTTCCTTGCTAAGCCCGCTGGAGGCAGTGATAGTGATTTTCTGTTCCTTCCCGGTGCCTTTATCCTGAGCACTGACATTAAGGATTCCGTTAGCATCAATATCGAAAGTCACTTCAACTTGAGGCATGCCTCTTGGCGCTGGCAGAATACCGTCGAGCATGAAACGACCTAAAGTTCGATTATCTGCTGCCATAGGACGTTCTCCTTGAAGAACATGTATTTCCACGCTTGGTTGATTATCAGCAGCAGTGCTGAAAATCTGGCTCTTTGAGGTAGGAATGGTGGTATTACGAGGAATAAGCGTCGTAGCCACTCCTCCCAAGGTCTCTATACCCAGGGTAAGCGGGGTAACATCGAGGAGGAGAATTTCTCCCACCTCACCTTTCAGCACTCCTGCCTGAATCGCAGCACCCAAAGCCACTGCCTCATCAGGATTGACTCCTTTCACCGGTTCCCGATTAAAAAACTGCCTTAAGGTATCCTGAACCTTAGGCATCCTCGTCTGCCCACCAACTAAAATTACATTGTTAACCTGGCCTGGTTGCAGACCGGCGTCATCTACAGCTTGACGACAGGGACCAAGACTTCTCTCTATTAAGTCAGCCGATAGTTGCTCCAGCTTGGCTCGGCTAAGCGTCATGGCAAGATGCTTTGGACCAGAAGCATTAGCGGTAACGAATGGGAGATTTATCTCTGTTTGAACCACCGAGGATAGCTCCTTCTTAGCCTTTTCAGCAGCATCTTTTAACCGCTGTAATGCCATCTTGTCCTGACTTAAGTCAATACCCTGCTCTTTTTTAAATTCGTCGCATATCCAGTCCATAACTCGCTGGTCAATGTCATCCCCTCCAAGATGGGTATCACCGTTAGTTGACTTGACCTGGAAAGTGCCCTCCCCTATATCAAGGATGGAAATATCAAATGTGCCTCCACCAAGGTCATAAACGGCGATGGTTTCGTCCTTCTTCTTATCCATTCCATAGGCTAATGATGATGCTGTGGGTTCATTAATAATGCGGAGAACATTAAACCCGGCTATGGAGCCAGCGTCTTTAGTCGCCTGTCTCTGACTATCATTAAAGTAAGCAGGCGCAGTAATCACGGCATCAGTGACCTTCTCCCCGAGATAAGCTTCAGCATCAGTCTTCAGTTTTTGCAATATCATCGCTGAAACTTCCTGCGGACTATACTCCTTATCCCCCATAACCACCCGGCAATCGTCATTGGGTGCTTTAGTGATTTTGTATGGTAAACGCTTCATATCCTCCTGGACTGAAGCATCACTAAACTTACGCCCGATAAGACGCTTCACGCTGAAAATAGTGTTATCAGGGTTAACCACTGCCTGGCGCTTAGCTATTTCTCCTACTAAACGTTCCCCCGTTTTGCTTATCGCTACTACTGAAGGGACTAGATTTCCACCTTCAGCACTGGGGATAATCTTGGGCTCCCCTCCTTCCATAACCGCCACTACACTCAGCGTGGTCCCTAAATCAATCCCTACTGCTTTCGCCATCGCTTTCCTCCTCTGTTTCTTCTTTCCCCTTGCCCACCACTACCAAACTGGGGCGGATCACTCTATCTTTCAACCTATAACCTTTCTGAATTTCCTCTAATATCACTCCTTCCTCCCCTACCCGACCCATCACTGCCTCATGTAAATGTGGGTCAAACCTTTCACCTTTAGCCTTGATCCCAGTTATTCCCGCCTTTCCCATCGCTGCCTTAAGGCTATTATATATAATTCTAATGCCCTCAATCCAATTCATTTCAGGAGATTCAGAAGGTAATGAATCAAAAGCTCTTTCAAAATCATCCATAATAGGCAATAAACTCAGGATAAGCGTGCTATTACCAAAATCTAGAATCTCTTGCTTTTCCTGCTCGGCATGCTTTCTGTAGTTAGCAAGATCAGCTTGAGTTCTTTGCCAATTCGCTAAGTATTTCTCCGCTTCTTTCTTTTGCTCCGCTAAAGCTTGCTGTAGAGCCTCAATATCCTCTGCCTTTACCTCCTCAACACCAGCTTCAGTTGTTTCATCATTAGTTAATCCTTCTTCAGACAAAGTTTAAAACCCCTCTAGATGTATTCAGCTATCGACTCGCTCAACAACGTAGAAACAGAATTCACTGAGGAAATAGCTCGGGAATAATCCATCCGCCTCGGACCAAGCACGCCAATAATACCACTTGCTTTACCAGAAACTCCATATTGACCAACTACCAAACTAAAATCCTGTAGTGCCTCCTCCCTATTCTCTTCACCAATGATTACCGCTGCCTTTTCCATGCTAACTCGCTGTCCGAGCACGCTTGCCAGCCAACTCTCCGTCTCTAACAGCTCTAATATAGTGATTATCCTGGGACTTTGGTAGAATTCAGGCTGGTTTAGTAGCAGACGCAATCCTTCAATGTACGGCCTCCCATATTCCTGCCTATTTTCTACTTCCATTATATCCACTACCGCCCGAGCCACTATCTTTTCCTCAGGGGAAAGCTTTGGTTCACTAGCTAAAATTTCACCGCCCGTCGTCCCCACATAAATAGCATTAAACTTGTTAGACAAGGTGGTCAACTCACCCTGAGAAATTACTTCATCAAAAGATAAAATTCGCTGTTTGATTCCCACTCCATGTAAAACTAAGATGAGCAAGGCTACGAAATCCTGCAAGCTCACTAAGTCAAGATGCTTAAACCGACTTTCCGGTGCCCTTGGCGATGTTATTATTGCCAGATTATGAACAAATCTGGCCAGAAAGAACACCGCTAACCTTAGTTGTTGCTCAATCCTGTCTTTTGCTTCCCGAAATAGTTGATAGAAAAAGCTTTGCTCATTCTCGTCAAGGTCAAGTGCATTTCCGAGCAGTTCTACATAGTAACGATAAGCTTTGTCAGTAGGAACGCTGCCTGCAGAATGGTGAGGATGGGTAATATATCCTTCGCTCTCTAAATAGACCACATCATTGCGAATGGTGGCTGAACTTACCTCCAGAGTGTAATCCTCAGCGATGCTCCCCGAGGCAACAGGCGCTGCCCTGGAAATATACTCACCAACTATTATCTTCAAAATAGTTTCTCTTCTTTCTTCCATTGCCGCCATTTAGCACTTCCCTTATGAGATTGCTAATTTATTTGAATGTATCACTTCTAGCTTCAACTGTCAACCAGGTTCGGCTTAAATTGACTGGCGCAAAGGGAAGGTAGTATGATAACACCAGGCATGGATGTCAAAACAATTTCTCACATCGCCCTACATGATGCTGAGGTAGCTCAGATTCTGGAGCAAGAGAAAAAGCTGCAAGCAAGCACCATAAATCTCATTGCCTCTGAAAATTACGCTGACCCCGCTGTATTCGAAGCTCAGGGTTGCTTGATGACTGACAAATACGCTGAAGGCTATCCGAAATTCCGCTATTACGGTGGCTGTACCTATATAGACGCCATTGAGACCTTGGCCGTTGAAAGAGTGAAAAAACTATTTAATGCTGAACATGCCAACGTGCAGCCTCACAGCGGTACACAGGCTAACATGGCAGTCTACTCAGCTTTACTTCAGCTAGGTGACACCGTGATGGGTATGAGCCTTGACCAGGGTGGACATCTCTCCCATGGCGCAGAAGTCAATTTTTCAGGAAAGTTGTATCACCCTGTCTCTTATGGTGTGAACCGCAAAACTGAGATGCTTGATTACGATGAGATAGAAAGACTCGCCATGGAACACAAGCCTAAATTGATCATCGCTGGAGCCAGTGCTTACCCCAGGACAATTGACTTCGAACGCTTCCGCTATATCGCTGACGAGGTAGGAGCTAAGCTACTGGTTGACATGGCACACATAGCCGGTCTAATTGCTGCTGGACTTCACCCTAACCCAGTGCCCCATGCACAAGTGGTTACCTCAACGACACAAAAGACCCTACGTGGGCCTCGAGGTGGCTTTATCTTATGTAAACAGGGACTGGCTCAGGCTATTGATGCCGCTGTCTTCCCTGGGACTCAGGGGGGGCCCTTGATGCACGTCATTGCCGCAAAGGCAGTTTGCTTTTCCCAAGCCATGCAGCCCAACTTCGTCAGTTACCAACAATCAGTTCTAACAAACGCCAAAATCCTCGCTTCCGAGCTTCAAAAATATGGTTTCCGCATCATTTCCGGAGACACCGATACCCACCTTGCCCTCGTTGACCTCACCTCCAAAGGAATAACAGGAAAGGATGCCGAAAGCGTACTGGAATCGGCTAATATCCTGGTAAATCGAAATACCATTCCCTTTGACCCCAAGCCACCTCGAATTACCAGTGGCATTAGAGTAGGCTCACCGGCAGTAACCACCAGAGGCTTTAGCACTGAAGAGATGAAACGTGTCGCCTTCTGGATCTCAGATGTACTTTCCCATCCCGACGATGAATACACTATAAACAAAACCCGCCAGGAAGTTGTGGAAATGTGCCAACATTTCCCCACTCCGGCGATGCAGCAATAAGGCAACGATGGACGAATTGAAGGTATTTAGCGGCAGTGCCCATCCCTCTTTAGCACAATCAATTTGCGATTATCTCCAAATCCCTTTAGGCAAGGTCGATACTTTTGAATTTTCTAATGAGAATATCTTTGTTCAAATCCTGGAAAATGTCCGTGAGCGGGATGTGTTTATTGTCCAGCCTATTTGCTCACCGGTTAATAAGAGCCTGGTCGAGTTATTAATCATGCTCGATGCTTTCCGAAGAGCTTCAGCAGGGCGAATCACCGCTGTCGTGCCCTACTATGGCTATGGACGCACCGATAAGAAAGACCAGCCAAGAGTGCCCATCACTGCCCGTTTAATCGCCGACCTCATTGCCACCGCAGGAGCCAACAGGTTGCTCACCGTCGATTTACATACCCCTCAAATTCAGGGCTTCTTTACCATACCTGTAGATGAGCTAACTGCCCTGTCAATCCTTGGCAAATACTTTCAAGGGAAAAACCTGGATAACGTCACCGTAGTAGCCACTGACATTGGCATCTCTAAGCGAGCTCGAGATTTCGCTGCCAAGCTTAACGCACCTCTGGCCATTATGGAAAAAAGACGTGTGGGAAATATCGATGTCACTGAAACCCTCAACATCATCGGTGATGTCCAGGGAAGGCGTGCCCTGACTGTCGATGATGAAATTGATACCGCCGGCTCTTTAATCGATACCGTAAACACACTTTTAGAGCACGGCGCTACCGAGGTTCATGCTTGCTGCACTCACCCCGTTTTCTCAGGTCCAGCTATTCAGCGAATAGCATCCAGCCCCGTGAAAGAGGTGGTCGTCACCAATACCATACCAGTCACCGGGAATAGAAAACTCGACAAGATTACCGTCCTGCCTATAGCTCCACTCCTTGGCGAGGCTATCCAGCGTATCCACACCGGCTCATCTGTGGGAGCTATGTTTGAGTAAGAGTCTGCTGAAGCCAAAGAGGGAATCTAAACACACAATGCTAAGCACTATGAAAGTCCAGAGGATGAGGATTTTGAATTTAGAGCATTGCGATTTTGAATTTGTTTAGAGTTTAGAAATTAGAATTTAGGATTTACAGAGAATGTTGGGCTGGTTTACTAAACTAATCGATTCTAACGAAAAACAGCTGAAGCGACTTCAACCTCTGGTATCCGATACAAACTCGCTTGAGCCCGATTTTGAAAAACTCACCGACGGCGAGCTTCGCGGTAAAACAGATGAATTCAGGACCAGACTAGAGGATGGCGAGGGCCTGGATAACCTCTTACCTGAAGCTTACGCCACAGTGAGAGAGGCTGCCAAACGAACAATAAAGCAAAGACATTTCGATGTTCAATTAATGGGCGGAGTTGTCCTCCACCAGGGCAAAATAGCTGAAATGGCAACTGGAGAGGGAAAAACGCTGGTGGCTACATTGCCGCTTTACCTCAATGCCCTTACCGGGGAAGGATGTCATTTAGTCACCGTTAATGATTATTTAGCCAAGCGGGATTGCTACTGGATGGGTCCTATCTACCATGCCCTCGGAGTAAGCGTGGCATCCATCAATGCCATGCAATCTCCAGACCAACCTTCACCTTCTTTTCTTTATGACCCCGATTTTGACTCCGGAGACCCTAAATGGAGGCAGCTTCGCCCCATCACCCGCCGTGAGGCTTATGCAGCAGATATAACCTATGGCACAAATAATGAGTTTGGCTTTGATTACCTCAGAGACAACATGGTCCTGGACTTATCCCAGTGCGTCCAGCGAGAGCTTAACTATGCCATCGTAGATGAAGTTGACAGCATCCTCATCGACGAAGCCCGCACACCATTGATTATAAGCGGAGCTGCTGAAGAAGCCACCCAGAAATACTACACCTTCGCTCAGCTTGTTTCTCGCCTCAGGAAAGACGATGACTACACCGTTGACGAAAAGACACGAGCATGCTCGCTCACCGAAACTGGCATCACCAAAATGGAGGGAATGCTCAGAAATGCTGGATTACTTAAAGCTCCCAGCCTTTACGACCCTTCCAACTACTCCCTCACCCGATATCTGGATAATGCCCTTAAGTCTCATGCTTTGTTCAGAAAGGACAAAGATTACATGGTCAAGGATGGACAGGTCATCATCGTCGACGAGTTCACCGGAAGATTGATGTTTGGGCGAAGATATTCTGAAGGCTTACACCAGGCTATCGAAGCCAAGGAAGGTGTAAAGATACAGCGTGAAAGCATCACTTTAGCCACCATTACCTTCCAGAACTACTTCCGCCTGTACCAGAAATTGGCGGGGATGACTGGCACCGCCGCTACTGAAGCTGAGGAATTTCATAAGATTTATAAATTGGAGGTGGTGATTATACCCACCAACAAACCCATGGTCCGCACTGAGCATCCTGACCAGATTTACAAAGATGAGAAGGCCAAGTTTGAAGCTGTTGCCAGAGAAATTGAGCATTGGCATAAACAGAAAAGACCGATGCTCATTGGCACAACCTCCATCGAGAAATCGGAGACGTTAAGCAACTTATTAACCAGGAAAGGCGTACCTCACCAGGTGTTAAATGCCAGGCATCATGAAAAGGAGGCAGCCATTGTTGCTCAGGCTGGTTGTTTAGAAGCAGTAACTGTAGCTACAAATATGGCGGGACGCGGTGTGGACATCATCCTTGGCGGTAATCCTGAAGCACATAGTGAGCAAGAGTGGCTTGAGGAACACAACAAAGTGATTGAGCTTGGTGGCCTCCATATTGTCGGCACTGAGCATCACGAAGCAAGGCGAATTGATAACCAGCTCCGCGGCAGAGCAGGGAGGCAGGGAGACCCAGGTAGTTCCCGCTTCTTCGCCTCTTTAGAAGATGAAGTTGTCCGCCGCTTCGGCGGCGACCGCATCGGAGGACTTATGCAATGGGCTGGTCTGGGAGAGGATAAGCCTCTCGAGCATCCTATGCTCACTAAAGCAATAACAAATGCTCAGGTGCAGAGCGAGGGATATAACTTCGATATTCGCAAACACCTCGTTGAGTATGACGACGTAGTCAACCAGCATCGTGAGGTGATTTATAGCGAACGGAAGAAAATACTGAGCGGTGCCGACCTTAAAGCAAATATAATGTCTATGATTACAGATGAAATTCAAACCCTGGTGGATGTTCATATCAACCACAATTTAACTGAGCCAGATTTATCAGGATTGCGTGAAGACATTTCCACCATCTTTCCTTCGCCACCTGATATTGCCAGCCTTTCTTCTATCCTTGCGAGTCGAAGCCCTGAGCGAAGCGAACGGGCAGCGAAGCAATCTCAGCCGGACGGCAAAGAGATCACCGAAAAGCTAACTAATTACGCCGTTGACCTTTACGAGCAGAAGGAACAGGAAATAGGCTCCGAAAATATGCGGCTCATCGAGCGTATGGTAATGCTTCGTGTTATTGACCGCTTATGGATGGAGCATCTTACGACTATGGAGGATATGCGGCAAGGGATAGGCTTGCGATCTGTGGGACAGCAAGACCCGCTGGTAGTTTATAAGAGGGAAGGAGGCATTCTTTTCGACGGGCTCCTGGCCAGCATAAAGCATGATGTCGTCCGCAGTATCTATCGCGTCAGCCTGGTTAAGAAAGAGCCACCACGCAAAAAACAGGCGGTAATCGCCGGTAAGAAAGTTGGCCGCAACGACCCCTGCCCCTGCGGCTC
>CAYVCJ010000018.1:0-18308 GCA_964450165.1 uncultured Dehalococcoidales bacterium | reverse complement strand
CCCTGTGGTGAGCTTTTCCTAGAGGGCATACTGGGCATACCTGAAGATACAGAGCCTTTTCCCGCGGTGATAATCTGCCATCCTCACCCGCTCTTCGGCGGCAGTATGAATAATAATGTGGTAGTCAGCGTCTTTGAAGCGCTTGGCCGAAAATCTCTCATCCCATTCAGGTTTAACTTCCGTGGCGTAGGTGAAAGTCAAGGTGAGTTTAGTCACGGAATTGGCGAACAAGAGGATGTCAGGGCAGCAATCTCCTTTGCGACTTCAGTGAAGGAAATAGACCCACAAAGGATTGGACTCGTTGGCTATTCAGCCGGTGCCGGCTTCGCTTTGCCTGCTTGCTTCAATGACGAACAGGTTAGAGCCCTGGCGGCAATTTCCCCACCTCTTGCTATGTTCGATTTCCAGCCCCTCAGAGATTGCTTCAAGCCTAAGCTTCTTCTCTCCGGGAGCGAGGACAATTTCACCCCTCTGGCTCAATTCATTGAATTCTGCCAGAGCCTTCCCGACCCTAAGAAATGGGAGACCATTGAAGGTGCAGATCACTTCTGGTGGGGATATGAATCAACCATTGCTGCAAAAGTAGCTGCCTTCTTTGATGAAGCACTATAATGCAAAAACTCATTGACGGCGCTCAGAAGCTGGGTATAAATCTCAATGACAAGCAGATAACCCAATTTAAGCTTTACTATCAAGAATTGGTGGGTTGGAACAAGAAGTTTAACCTCACCACGATAACAGATTATCAGGAAGTGCAGATAAAACATTTCCTCGATTCATTGACTGTGATTTCGGCTTTGACAGAAGAGGAATTAAGACAGCCTGGATTCAGCATTATCGATATAGGTACTGGCGCCGGTTTCCCTGGCATACCTCTTAAGGTCTTTCTTTCTCAGTCGAGATTGGTGCTTCTCGATTCTAAAGCCAAGAAGGCGACTTTCCTTCAGCATGTTATCGAGCAACTGGAATTAGACGATGTGGAGGTAGTAGTTGGCAGAGCTGAGGAAATAGCCCACCGGCCGCTGTTACGTGAAAATTTCACCTTAGTTGTTTCCCGAGCCGTGGCTTCACTGCCAACACTAGTGGAACTAGCATTGCCCTTCTGTCAAATGGGGGGAAAATTCATAGCTCAGAAGAAAGGACAAATCGAACAAGAACTGGTCCAAGCAGGTAAAGCCATTGATGTTTTGGGGGGAGAACTGAACCAGGTAAAGAAAGTAGAGCTGGAAGAACTTAGCGATGAGCGTTATCTGGTAATCATTGATAAAATATCTCCCTCGCCAGAAAAATATCCACGGCGTGCCGGCACACCAACGAGACGTCCAATCATAGGAGGTGAATAAAGGTGTGGCGCAGAAAGTCCTGGAGATTCTACTTGGTTTGCCACCCTTCGGTTTCTACTTTCATGGGATAATGCCTTTCCCAAGTAAAGAGGAGTACCTCAGTATGCTTGAGGATTATAAGAGGGAATTAGAGGAAGAACTAAAGGAGGTGGGAAGGGAAATCGAGGAGACAAAAAAGGAGCGTTAGCTTATTTTTGATTTTTGTCTCACGCTCCCTTATAATGAAATTGGTATGGAGAAAGGTAGCTGGAAAGTCAAGACCGGGTTAGCGCAAATGCTAAAGGGCGGGGTGATTATGGATGTAGTTACCGCGGAGCAAGCTAAAATCGCTGAGGATGCTGGCGCCTGCGCCGTTATGGCACTGGAGCGCGTGCCCGCTGACATCCGTGCCACCGGCGGCGTGGCTCGCATGGCTGACCCAGCTATAATTTCGTCTATAATGCAAACAGTAAGCATCCCAGTAATGGCTAAGTGCCGCATTGGACATTTTGTTGAAGCCCAAGTGCTTGAAGCGCTAGGGGTAGATTTTGTTGATGAATCCGAGGTGCTCACTCCCGCTGATGAGAGCCATCATGTCTGGAAGCATGATTTTAAGGTTCCCTTCGTTTGTGGATGTCGTGACCTTGGCGAAGCATTGCGCCGTATTGCTGAGGGTGCAGCTATGATTAGAACCAAAGGCGAAGCAGGGACAGGAAATATTGTTGAAGCTGTAAGGCATATGCGGGCAGTTCAGGATGAAATCCACAAACTTCAGTCCCTGCCTGAGGAAGAGCTGGTGGCCGAAGCGAAAGCCTTAGGCGCACCTTTTGAGTTGGTGACCGAGATGCATAACACAGGAAGGCTGCCCGTGGTGAACTTTGCTGCTGGCGGTATAGCTACGCCAGCCGATGCTGCTTTGATGATGCAGCTTGGAGCTGAAGGTGTGTTTGTTGGCTCAGGTATCTTCAAGTCAAGTGATCCCCCAGCCAGGGCAAGAGCCATAGTCAAAGCAACCACTCATTATCAAGATCCATCAGTCATTGCTGAAGTATCCAAGGGATTAGGAGAACCTATGCGTGGCCTGGACATAAAAGCTATACCCAACGAAGAATTGTTGGCCACTAGAGGGTGGTAGTGAGAATAGGTGTCTTAGCCCTTCAGGGCGATTTTGTCGAGCACATTGCAGTGTTATCCCAATTAGGTGTTAATGCCCTTGCGATACGCCTACCCTCTCAACTTGATGAACTAGCCGGGTTGATAATTCCAGGCGGAGAGAGCACGACTATGAGCAGGCTTATGGAAGATTATAATTTAACCAGGCCAATAAAAGAGCTCGCTTATCAGGGCTTACCTATTTTAGGAACGTGCGCTGGAATGGTGCTTCTGGCGAAGAAGGTAACCAATTCAGTAAATGGGAGCTTGGGAATTATGGATATTGAAGTTGAGCGGAATGCATTTGGGCGGCAAGCGGACAGCTTTGAAACTGACCTACCAATCCCAATGCTGGGGGATTATCCATTCCATGGCGTTTTCATCCGGGCTCCGCTAATTAGAGAGGTAGAATCTGGAGTAGAGATACTGTGCCAGCTATCAAACGGTGCAATAGTGGCGGCCAAACAGAATAATTGTCTCGCTTGCTCTTTTCATCCTGAGTTAACTGATGACTCGAGATTTCATGAATACTTTCTTAATTTCACTAAGGAAGGTGTATTTGCGAAGAGAAATTACTGACGACCTAGACGCACTGGTTGATATTTTGCCACCCCATATTCGTGAACCACTTTACCAGCAACGCGACCGTAGCGAGCTAATAGAAGTAGTACTAGACCTAGGTCGTCTTCCCGAAGCTCGCTTCCCCCACCGGGAACTGATCATTAATTCCAAGGAAGTTAGCCACGATGACCTTGACTATGTGGTGTCACGAGTTGGTGAGTTTACTGGAGACAACAGGGCTGGGATTGAACGCACCCTTCATCGCATTTCAGCAATACGAAACAGAAACGGCTATATAATTGGATTAACCTGTCGTGTAGGCAGAGCAGTGTTTGGCACGGCAAAATTGATACAGGACTTCGTTGAGTCAGGGAAAAACGTTTTACTCCTTGGAAAGCCTGGTATAGGCAAAACTACCATGCTAAGAGAAGTAGCCCGAGTATTAGCTGATGATCTCAAGAAACGTGTTATCGTGATTGACACTTCGAACGAGATTGCCGGAGATGGTGATATTCCCCATCCTGCTATTGGACATGCCAGACGAATGCAAGTAGCTACTCCTGCCAAACAACACGCCGTAATGATCGAGGCAGTAGAGAACCACATGCCTGAAGTAATCATTATTGATGAAATAGGCACTGAGCTTGAGGCTCAAGCGGCTCGAACTATCGCTGAGCGTGGAGTGCAACTGATAGGCACAGCACACGGAAATACGCTGGAGAATCTAATAATGAATCCCACTTTGTCCGACCTGATTGGCGGAATACAGACAGTTACCCTCGGAGATGAGGAAGCAAGACGGCGCCGCACCCAAAAATCCATCCTGGAACGTAAAGCACCGCCTACTTTCGATGTGCTAGTTGAAATCGTTGACTACTATAGAGTGTCTGTTCACCCCAGCGTTAGCGAGGCTGTGGATGCTGTCTTACATCAACAGCCAACTGAGACAGAATCCCGGTGGATAGATGAACAAGGAAATGTAAATAAGGGAAACACGGCTATGCCATTAGCACCAAAAAGTATGCCCAAAGAGCGTGACGAGCAGTTACTGCGTCTTTACCTCTTCGGCGCTAATCGTTCTCGATTGAAACAAGTCGCTGAAGAAAAACGAAGAAAAGTAAAAATAGTTACCGACTTTAAACAAGCTGACCTTTTCTTGACCATCAAAAGCTATTACAGCCGAAAACCGCAGAAAATAAGAGATGCTGAAGCAGTCGGTATACCAATCTATGTCCTCAAGAGCAATAATTCTAACCATATGAGACAATGCTTGGATACGGTGTATCCTGCTGATTCCCCGTCTCCTTATATCCAGCATGTACAATACCTATCAATTAGAAGCCAAAATCTTGACCCCAATAACCAAAATATTAAGTAACATCACAAATAGAGGAGCTAGAGTAATTCTTTGAGCTTATTTATTACCTTTGAAGGGGGCGAGGGCTGTGGGAAGACCACTCAGGCTAATGGTTTATACCGGAAGCTACTGCGGAAAAATCTTCCTGCAGTGCTGATACACGAGCCCGGAGGAACGACTCTCGGCGAGCAAATTAGGAAAACGCTAAAACGGAAAACAGAAAATATTCACCCACAAACTGAATTGCTCCTTTTTGCTGCTTCTCGCACTCAATTGGTTGCTGACGTAATCCAGCCTACCTTAAAGGAAGGGAAAATAGTTATTTGTGACCGTTTTAGCCATTCCACTACCGCTTATCAAGGATATGGGCGGGGGCTTGATTTCGCCACCGTGCAAATGGTCAACAACCTGGCAACACAAAATGTGAAGCCTAACATCGTAATATTCTTGGATTTATCGCCGGAGGAAGGACTGGCACGAAGAGGGAAGCTATTGGACCGGTTTGAGCTACAGGAATTGTCATTCCATCGCCAGGTGAGACAAGGCTATCTCAAAATGGCAGCAGAAGAGCCTGACCGCTGGTTGGTGGTAGATGCCACACTACCCAGGAAGAAAATCTCCGAAATCATCTGGGAAAAGGTCAATCACTTGCTAGCGGAAAAGGGATACCTGTAAGCCATGGGCAGAGAGCGAGTAATTGTAGCCCTGAGTGGAGGACTGGACTCCTCAGTAACTGCCCTACTACTTAAGGAAGCCGGTTACGAGGTCAGCGGAGTACACATGCAACTGTGGAACACTCCGCACTGCACATATCAAGAACGTCATGCTGAGCAGATATGCCGTGTGTTGAATATTCCCTTTTCCGTGATTGACTTACATCGAGAATTTGAGCATTATGTAATTAACCACTTTTGCCAGGAATATCAAAGGGGCCGAACTCCAAATCCGTGCATCACCTGTAATAAACACATAAAGTTCGGCTTTTTGCTTAGCAAAGCACTGTCCCTGGGCGCTGATTATTTAGCTACTGGACATTATGCCACCATCGAGTACTCGGGAAATAGCTACCATCTACTGAAAGCCAACGACGGGAGTAAAGACCAATCTTACTTCCTTTGCAATTTGACTCAAGAAAAGCTTAAATATCTCCTTTTCCCCCTGGGCAAATATAGTAAATTAGAAGTCAAAAAGTTAGCAAAAGAGAAGGAATTACCGGTATCACCTAAGCCAAGCCAAGATCTTTGCTTTATTTCCGATAAGAATTATCACACTTTCCTTACTCAGCGCTTCGCAACCAAACCAGGTAACATTGTACATTCTACCGGAGAAATACTGGGACGTCACCGCGGAGTAGCCTTTTACACGATTGGACAAAGGCATGGTCTGGGGACAGCTTCAGAGAAGCCACTCTACGTAATAAGAATAGAATCGGATAATAACCACGTCGTGCTTGGCAGCGAAGAAGAGCTTTACAGCCAACAAGCTACCGTCAAAGAACTAAATTGGGTAACCACAAAACCACCTGCCGAACTCAGCAACATCACCGCCAAGATACGATACCGGTCATTAGAGACGCCAGTCACTATATCCTCGAAGGGAGAGAATATTAATGTCTGGTTTCCACAGCCACAGCGAGCAGTTACCCCCGGACAGGCTATTGTCTTCTATAACGGTGATGAGCTAATAGGCGGTGGCGTCATCGAAAACTTCTCCCCGATATCCCCCACTAGAGAAAAGGAAAATCGAGTCTTAGCGAACCAACCTAACTAAAGCCAAAATGGGCATGAACCGCAAGGACGTCGGCAAGCTAGGTGAAAAACTGGCTCAAAAATTTCTTAAGAAAAGAGGCTATCACATTTATGAGACGAATTTCTATTGCCAGGCAGGGGAAATCGATATCGTGGCAAGAAGACGGGACTACCTTGTCTTTATAGAAGTACGCACAAAAAGCAATTTAGATTTCGGCACCCCTGAAGAATCAATAACAGCGAGCAAGAAGAAAAGACTCATTTCTTCATCTCTACACTATATTAACACCCATCATGGTCTACCAACTTCATGGCGTATCGATGTCGTAGCAATAGAAATCGACGATAAAGGAAAAACAAAACGTATTGAGCTTATTGAAAACGCCATAACGCTATAAAACCAGCATAAAAACTCAACAAAGCGCGATGCATGTCCTCATCAGTTAAAGCATTTTGGGGCGACACGGCAGTTAAAGTAACTACGATGCCACCCAGCTAAACAGCGCTACCGGCATCTCCGAAGAATGTCTCCTCAAACGGTATTATCGAGACGAAAGGATACTTACCCGGTTCGGTGAATTCCCCGCTTTTAAGTTTGTTTACCTATCCTAGCTTGCGCAAATTCCGTTAGCATCCTTTTCTCTATCTTACCGGATGCTGCTCGAGGAATAGACTCCACAAATAGTATATGCTTTGGTACTTTATAATCCGCAAGCGTTTGACTACAATACTCAATTACCTCTTCCTCGGTTAATTCTTGACCTTCTTGTGTCTGGATGCAAGCAGCTATTGCCTCGCCTAATCCTTCATCAGGAAGCGCAACAATTCCAACATCCCTGACCTTAGGATGAGTTCTTATTGCCCCTTCCACCCCCACAACATAAACTTCCTTCCCACCACTTTCAATGATGTCCACGCCCCTTCTACCTGTCATATGAAACCATCCTTCCTCATCAACATAACCCAGATCCCCAGCACAGAAATATTTACGCTCATCCACTACTTTGAAAGCCCGCTTTGTTTCCTCAGGGTTCTTCCAAAATCCCAAAGCACTATGACCACCGGTGAGAAACTCTCCCGTCTCTCCTGAGCCGGGGTTAACCTCCTTACCGGTTTCGGGATTGATAACTCTGCACGGAGCTTGAAAAGCATATACCCCTTCTCTGCCAACCTTGATTTGGATGGGAGTTATCTCCTCATCACCAGAGCAGTTAATGCAAACATAGGCAGCGCCAGAACCTCGGGCTCCGTAGCCATCCACCATTATCACAGAGGGGATCAACTCCAGAAGCTCCTTCTTGAGATGAGGCGTCCATGTCACCCTGGTGGAGAGCATAATTCCTAGTGAAGAAAGGTCATATCTTCTCCCTTCCTTCTCCATCCGCCTTAATTCCTCCACGACGGGTATAGCAAAAGCATCACCTGATATCACAGCCATGTTTACCTTTTCCTTCTCCACTATTCTACAAAACTCTTGCACATCAAAGAGAGACGGAGTGGGAAGGAAAACAGTGCAGCTGCCATCCACCAGGATATTACCCAAAGTTGGGTTATAACATGCCTCAGAGAATAAAGGGCAAACAGGGAGAACCTTATACCCTTCCTTTCCAAAACGCCTAGCCGATTTAATACGAAATCTGGTGCCCATTAATATTCCGATATGTTTGACATAAAATTTCTTCCAAAGCGCCGAGCCAAAAATGCCACGCCCTGAACGCAGTAAACCTTTGAGCCCGGGCAGCGCAAACATGGCACCATGCAAATCAATAGCGGCTCCCTTTTGCTCCCTATCCACTATCGGTAGATAATCGCTCAACATCATCATCATTAAGCTCTTTGTCAGCCGCTCATAATCCCACACTGCCCCGACATAGTAACCTTCATTTCCCAAGCTATATTCCAGATGGGCAAAATCTTCATTGGTCACCTCGTAACTCAGCCTTGGCTTTGTAGCCGGGTGCCTTGTCATCAAGTCATCATAGATAATTGCCCCAGGGGGAACAAGCTGTGGCACCCTACCTACATCATAAACGATCAGATACCTCAGGGAGACCATCCCTTCGGTCACCCTTGCTATAGTAGAGGCATACAGACCCTCCGCTATCACTACTACCGCATCAGCATCTTTAATTACATACGCTATCTCACCAAGGGTCAACCTGGGGTCTAAGAAAAAGGAAACCGCCCCGACCTTAGCTATAGCAAAGTTAGCTACCATCCATTCTATGGAGTTGAACCCAACGAGACCTACCCTCTCCCCTTTATTAATCCCTAAGTCTAATAAGCCGTTAGCTAATGTATTTACCTGCTGGTCAAATTCCTCCCAAGTAACCCTTCTATTTCGTTGAATAAAAGCAGTCCCATGGGGAATAATCCTTGCCAGCTTCTCCAGCCTACTTCCCAAAGTGTTGTTAGATTTTGTTCCATGCCGATAGTGCTGGCGGTAATTGGAAAAGCTGTCCCTCTCTAACCTCCCTAACTCAGTTCTCAATTCGCTGGCAGACACTTTCCTCCTGTTCACCGTTCTCTGAACCTTTTCAGGTTTCTCTAAATCCACAATATCCCTCTACCTGGCCATCGCGTCATGTTACACGATTTCTCAAATATTATATCAGAGGACATCACCAAAGTGGGGATTACCTTGAAATCAGCAAGACATTATTCACAGAAAATAAGCAAACTGCTTTCCCGACACTGGAATAGTCACGCAGGCTTAGACAATGCATATGTCCCTCTACCGCGAATGCCACAATAAGGCTCGCCCCACCACCCTACCTCATCTGCTTTATGCTTAGCATAGTTAATGCGCCTCCCCCCCCAGTCTAGACTCAACAAATTCCTTAAGCACCCTTTTCTCCATTTTGCCAGTTGCCGCCCTAGGAAGAGAGACTACGAACATTATATGCCTTGGTATTTTGTGTGCCGGAAGGCCTTGGCTACAGTACTCCACTACATCACGCTCGCTTAACTTCTCCTCTTCACCCACCGCGATAACGGCAGCTAACACCTGGCCCAGCTCTTTATCGGGAACCCCCATAACAGCAGCATCCCTCACTTTAGGATGAGACTTGATAAACTCTTCTATCTCCTCGCTATAGACCCTCTCCCCCCCTGTTTCTATGCATTCCTTGCCTCCTCTTCCTACAAGACAGAACCGCAATTTCTCATCAATATAACCATCGTCGCCAGTAAAGAAACATCTTCGGCCATCTATAACCCTGAAAGCCTTCTTAGTGTCAGCAGGACGTTTCCAGTATCCTAGAGCTACATATCCTGCAGCAACAAATTCTCCCACCTCTCCCGTTCCGAGCATAACCTCCTTCCCCGTTTCACGATTGATAACCTTGAAAGGGACTTGAAGGGAGTATACTCCGCCCCTAGTAGGAAGCGTAGCTCCAGCACAGGGCAGCTCTTTATCCTCCAGAACAGCAGCCGACCCATAACCAACGCTAAACTCTGTGCACCCATATGCATCCGTTACCACAACCTGAGGTAAGAATTTACAAAGTTCCCTTTTAGTGTAAGGTGACCACGCTACTCCCGAAGATGCTATACTTCGGCACGATGAGAGGTCATATGTTCTACTTTCCTCCTTCGCCTTCTTCAATTCATCCAGGATTGGCAGCGCGAAGGCATCTCCATTTATCATGACGCCATCCACCTTCTCCCTCTCTATTGTTTCTAAGAGTTCCCTGGCATTGAACGGATAGGAAGTGGGAAGGAAGACTGTAGTAGCTCCAATTGCAGTAACCATACCAAAAGTCTGCATATAGGCACTTGCGTGGAACAAAGGGCAGACTGGAATATACTTAACCCCCTCCTTCTTGAGACGCCTGTTTATGTCAGCCATCAAACCAGCTCCCCATGTCATCCTAAAGAACCTGATTACCGCCACACGAATAAAGCCAAAACGACGGCTCAAACGGGATAATGTTCTAAGTCCTGGTAGAGGATATAAATTAAACAGAAACTCGAAAATTTTCTCATCACCATACCTGTCAAATGGCGGTAATAAAACATTGTAAATAAGTTGCTCAACGCCCTTCACCCTCTGTTCATTATCCCACACCACCCCTTTGGGATATCCAGTCTTTTCACTAGTGTACATTAGATAGCAAAAATCCTCGTTTGTCACCCTATAACGTAGCTTTGGCTTTCTGGCCCGATATTTTGCCATCAAGACATCATAGTCAAGTGCCCCACGGGGCACATACTGTGGCGACTTAGCCGTGCCATAAACTATGAAATACCTTAACGACGCTATTCCTTCAATTACCCTTTCTATAACGCGGGCATACTCATCTTCCACTATCATTGCCACCGCATCGGCATCCTTAATTACGTATGCTATCTCATCAAGGGCAGCCCGGGGATTCAAGTTGAACGGAACAGCACCAATTCTAGATATGGCAAAGTAGGACTCCATCCACTCTATGGAGTTGAACCCAGCAATACCTACTCGCTCCCCCTTCTTAATCCCCAAGTTAAACAGCCCGTTAGCTAATTTGTTTACCCGTTCATCAAATTGCTTCCAGGTAAGCCTTCTATCGCCTTGAACAAAGGCTAACTTGTCGGGGATAACATTGACTATCCTTTCCAGTCTGGCTCCCCAGGTGTTGTTGGATCTTCCCCCAGTAAGGTAGCTCCGACGGTAACTAGTAAAGCTGTCTTTCTCTAGCCTCTCTTCCTCCCCTAATTCATTAACAGCCATTCCGCCTTCTTCCATGTTTCAATTCTTTGCAGCACTTCACTGACTGCTAGCAACAACTATATATACCGTACCATGAAATTACAAGGAGTGGACTTATTCACGAGCTCACGAGGGTTAAAATATCCCTCCACTCATCGAATGGATACTAAAAGGCAGCGCTCACTTGGTTTTTGCCATCATACCTTCCCTCAAGGTACTGCTCAAATAGCAACCTATCATCTCCAAGAGCTTGTTTATGCCCCAGCCTTTAGCAGCGGAGATGAGGACAGTATTCTTGCTTGATAGCCCACTTTGTCCTTCAAGGAAAGGAATCGTGGTCAGACATTCCAGTTCTTCCTCACTGCCCACGGCTAAATCCAGTTTGTTAAACACCGTGACCCTTGGCTTATCATTAAGGTTTAGTTCTTCTAATATTTTTTCCACCACGAGGCATTGATAGGAAGCATTCTTATGCATTATGTCAACTATATGAACAAGCAGGTTAGCTTCACTAAGCTCTTCAAGGGTGGCGCGAAATGCAGCGATTAGCAAGGTTGGCAATTTGTGAATAAACCCAACAGTATCCGTAATTAGAAACCGCTGCCCATCAGGCAGAGTCAAACGACGCGTTACCGGGTCTAAAGTAGAAAAGAGGTCTTCTTTCACCACCATGCTTGCTCTGCTTAAAGCATTGAATAAAGTGCTTTTGCCTGCATTGGTATATCCTACAAGAGCTACTACAGGCATACCCATCGTCCTGCGACGCTTTCGATAAAGGTCTCGATGTCGCCTTATTTCCTCTATCGCACGTTCAAGACGGTTAATACGCTTGTGGATAAGACGGCGGTCAGTCTCCAATTGCGATTCACCCGGTCCCCTGGTACCAATTCCACCACCAAGCCGCTCCAAGTGACTCCACTGACCAACAAGCCGCGGCAACAGATATTGATGCTGAGCCAATTCAACTTGAAGCTGTCCTTCCCGAGTCTGAGCATGTTTGGCAAATATGTCTAAGATGAGTGCAGTGCGGTCAATAATCTTAACCCCGAGAACTTCCTCGAGATTTCTCTGTTGTCGTGGGGATAAGTCGTCATCAAAAATCACTGTATCATACTGAATTTGTTCCTTAAGATTGCATAGCTCATCAATCTTGCCTTTGCCGATATAGTGAGCCGGCGAAGGCATACGTAGCTTTTGAATAAGCTTGCCCACGACAGCAGCATTAGCCGTCTTGGCCAAATAAGATAGTTCTTCTAATGAATCAACTGCAGACCAACCATCACTAGAGGTTTTGCTTTCCACCCCTACTAAAAATACACGCTCTTGCTCAGCTTCCGTGGCAAAAGTCTTTCGCCTTATTTTTGCCTCCCTTGCCAGGATAATAATCGCTCCATTCCTTGCTCCAATTTGTCATCGGGAAGAGTTAAGGAGAACCTGACATAGCCTCCCCCCCCTTTTCCGTAACCAATACCCGGAGTTACTGCCACCCCAGCTTCATTAAGCAACTTATCGGCAAAATCTATAGAGGTGTAACCTTGAGGAACACTCGCCCAAATATAGAAAGTAGCTTTAGGAACTCTCGCTCTCAGCCCTATCTGATTAATAACTTGTATTAACTTATCCCGACGGCGTTGCAAAATAGCATTGTGCTCTGAAATATGCTCCTGAGAACTGTTTAGGGCCTTTATGGCAGCATGCTGGATTGCTTGAGGAATACCTGAATCCAGATTGGACTTGACTCGAAACAACGCACTTATCATTTCAGCATTGCCCACCACCATCCCTATTCGCCAACCAGTCATATGGTACGTTTTTGATAAAGAATGAAATTCCACGCCTACTTCCTTAGCCCCAGAGGCTTGCATGAAACTCGATGGCTTATAGCCATCAAAGGCAACCTCAGTGTAGGCAGCATCGTGACATATTGCCAGACTGTGCTGCTTGGCAAAGCAAACTGCTTTCTCAAAGAATTCAAGCTCAGCGGTGGCACCAGTGGGATTATTGGGATAGTTTAGCCACATGAGCTTTGCTCGCCTGGCTATATTATCGGGGATAGTTTCAAAATCGGGCAAGAAATCGTTTTCCTCCTTCAAAGGCATGAAGTACGGTTCACCACCAGCCAACAGGGTTCCCATACTGTAAACAGGATAACCCGGGTCAGGCACTAAAGCTATGTCTCCAGGCTCAATAAAGACTAAAGCTATATGTCCAATGCCTTCTTTCGAGCCAATGAGTGGCAATACTTCTCCACTCGGATCCAGAGCAACCCCAAACCGCCTCCGATACCATCCAACAATGGCTTCGCGAAGTTGAGTCAAACCAGCGGTTTCAGGATAACGATGGTTAACAGGGTCATGTGCTGCGTCACACATATACTCAATAATGTGAGATGGCGTGGGTAAGTCAGGATCGCCAACAGCAAAGTTAATCACATCCACCCCCTCAGCCCTTTTTTCAGCAATCCTTCGGTTAATTTCTACAAAAAGATATCGAGGTAACCTATCAAGGCGCTTAGCCACTTGCATTAGTTCCCCCCTAGATAGCCGGGATTGTAAACCAAATTTTTGTTATTTTAGCCACTCTCCAGCGAATACCCCCTCCACAGGACCACCAAGCATTACCTCACCTTTCCCATCCCAATGTACCGCTAAAGCTCCTCCTGGAAATATTATGTCAACATCGGTGCCAACATAATTAAGCAACCGGGCAGCTACAGCGATGGCACAAGCACCACTCCCACAAGCCAAAGTCTCCCCGACGCCACGCTCCCACACTCTAGCTTCTAGCTTCTTCTTATCTAGAATCCTTGCTATCTCAAAATTCGTCCCTTGCGGAAACATGTAATGCTTCTCCACCTTCGGACCTACTTCCTCTAATGGGAATTTGACAACTGGTTCAGAGACAAAGCACACCGCGTGAGGATTTCCCATAGATAGAAGAGACAAACCCAACTTCCTTTTGCCCAAGGTCAAAGGATAGTTCAATATTGGTATTATATCAACTTCCCCTGTAATAGGAATCTGTTGAGGCTTGAATCGAGGCATGCCCATACTTACCTCAACCCACGTTACTTTGTTCCCCGCTACATAGGCTTTTGCCTTTCCGATACCTGCTAGAGTTTCTACAGTTAAACAGGGATTGCCTGGCTCCGCTCCCGGTGACACTTCGTCCGTTAGCTCTTGTTCAATAGCATATTTAACAAAACACCTTAGTCCATTGCCACATGCTTCAGCCTTAGAACCATCAGGGTTAAAAACACGCATCTTCAAATCAGCAACCTTGGACCTTTCCACCACCAGCAATCCGTCGGCTCCCACACCTAAGTGGCGTTGACACATAGCTCGTGCCAATCCTGCCCAATCATGCTCCACATCCCTGCCATCCACAAGGATAAAATCATTGCCACTGCCCTGTAACTTATGAAATTTCATGATAGAAAGCTCTCCACTAAATCGTTGGCCATTTTCTCACTATTATCAGCATCAAGCCAGTTAATTCTAGCATCGCCAGGACGAAACCAGGCATACTGATGACGAGCAAAACGGTGAGTTTCATACTTTATTCGTTCTACTGCCTTGGGCAAGCCCATGCTGCCAGAAAGAAAATCGCCAATCTGCTTATAGCCTATGCCAGACATTGAAGGCAAGGAAAGGCTATAACCTTTGTGCATCAGCTCCTTTACCTCTTCGACTAATCCTCTATTAATCATTTTGTCCACACGCTGGTCAATCTTGTGGTAAAGTTCGCTTCTTTCTGCAGTCAAACCAATAACCAAAATGGGGAAATGGGGCGCCTGTTTTTTCCTGGTTAGCGAAGGAAGTTGCCCGGACAGATGGTAGATTTCTAAAGCTCTTATCATACGACGTATATTACGGGGGTCTATCTTTTCCGTTGTTACAGGGTCAATTTCACGCAATTGCTGGTAAAGAGCCTGACTCCCCTGCTCCCCTGCTTTAATTTCCAGTTTCCGCCTTAAGTCTCGGTTAGGAGGAACGTTAGGGATTTTCCAACCCTCGATTATCGACCAGACATAAAGGCCGCTACCTCCTACCAGTAACGGTAACTTACCTCTCCGTTGGGTATTCTGGATTACACGGCGAGCCATGCGGAGATAGTTCGCCAGGTTAAAATCATCGTCGGGATTCACCACGTCAATGAGGTGATGAGGAACTGACTTTTGTTCCTCCAGCGTAGGCTTGTTGGTGCCGATATCCATATACCGGTAAACCTGGCGGCTGTCGGCACTTACTATCTCCGCCCCAAAATCGGAAGCTAATCGAAGGGCAAGCTTGCTTTTACCTATCGCTGTAGGACCAACAATAGCAACAAGACATCTCATCGCCTCGAAGCTCTTTAGCTAAGCCCCCTGCCTTTTAATCACGGACGATTGACTCACAATGCTGGGAAACTCATCGGCTTTAAGGCTCGCACCACCAACTAAAGCACCATCGATTTCAGACTGAGAAGCAAACTCGGCAATGTTGTTGCCAGTAACGCTGCCGCCGTACAGGACACGCACTTCTTGAGCCGCATCGCTACCCCAAAGCCTGGCAAGAATATCCCGAATAGATTTAATGGTGATTTCCGCAGTTAACCCGTCAGCCGCCCTGCCTGTGCCAATAGCCCATACCGGCTCATAGGCAACGATTAAATTAATGGTGGGCTTTATACCACCTAAACTTCCCGTTAATTGTTTAGTGATAACCCGCTCTGTTTCACCAGCTTCATTTTCCTCGAGCCTTTCACCAACACACAAGATAGGCTTCAGTCCGAAATCTAGAGCGGCTTGCACTTTTTTATTAATTACCTCATCTGTCTCGCCAAAGCACCAGCGCCTCTCAGAATGCCCTAAGATAACGAATTCTACGAGCTCTTTAAGCATTACTGGAGATATCTCTCCTGTGTAAGCCCCCTTTACTTCAAAATACATGTTTTGAGCCCCCAACTTAACAGAGGAGCCCTGGAGTATCTTGCCCACCGCAGTTAAAGAAATAAACGGCGGGCAAACTACTTTCTCTACCCCTTCTATTTTATCCAACTTCTCTCGCATAGAAGAAGCAAGTTCCTTAGCTTCAGCTACCGTGGTGTTCATCTTCCAATTACCGGCAATTAAAGGAATGCGCATGATAGACTCCTATTATTCTTCCTGATCCAACAGGGCTTCCACCCCGGGTAAGGGAGCACCCTCCAGAAACCTCAAACTTGCCCCACCACCTGTAGAGACATGAGTCATTCTATCAGCTAACCCCATTTCCTGAACCACCTCGGCGCTGGAGCCACCCCCGATGATAGTGGTGGCATTACTGAGAGTAGCAAGTACATTCACCAATGACCTGGTGCCGTGGTCAAAAGGAGGCACTTCACAAACACCCACAGGACCATTCCATACAACGGTGTGGCATCTTCTCAACATATCTGAAAAAAGCTCAATGGTGTTTGCTCCAATATCTACGATTGAACTATCAGCTGGAAGCCCCTCTATAGACACAAGCTGGCTGCTAATACCACGGGTAATTGCTGGCGCTACCACCACATCTACAGGTAATAAAATCTTAGCAGTCCATTCTCCACCTGCCTCCTGTAATAACTCCTTAGCTAGATCCAGCTTGTCCTCCTCCACAATGGAATTGCCCACCTCATATCCCTGCGCCTTCAGAAAAGTAGCTGCCATACCACCACCGATAAGTAAGAAATCTACCCATCTTAACATGTTCTGTAGCAACCCCATTTTGTCGCTGACCTTAGCACCACCTACCACACAACCAAATGGGCGTTTTGGCTCGCTTAATAAACAGCCTAATACTTCCAATTCCTTCTCCAACAGAAAACCAGCCACTGCTGGCAAATATTGAGCCACACCAACGGTAGAGGCATGTGCTCTGTGGCTGGTTGCAAAGGCATCATCGACATATAAATCAGCTAACTCAGCCAGTTCTTTAGCGAACGAAGGGTCGTTTGTCACTTCCTCAGGGTGAAACCGGAGGTTTTCCAAAAGGAGGACATCACCTTCCCTAAGCATTTCCACATTGCTTTTCACCTCTTCACCCACACAATCATCAGCGGTCGCAACAGGCAACTCCAGAAGTTCTGACAACCGTCGCGCTATCGGCGCCATTCGTAATTCTTCAACAACTTTGCCTTTAGGACGCCCTAGATGAGAGCAAAGTATTACCTTTGCTCCACGCGTAACAAGATACTTGATGGTAGGTAGCGATGCTTGAATACGACTATCGTCGCTAACGACACCTGTTTCCATATCCAGTGGCACATTAAAATCAACCCTAACTAAAACCCTCTTCCCTTCAACAGACATATCCTTAACAGTCTTTTTTTGCATCTTTGTACCTAGTAGTCGCGTTCCAACAAGAAGCTCGCCATCTCCTTCAACGGAGTCTGACGTGATAAATCCAAACTGCTTATTCCCAATTTCGCCAGAGCTTGGCGATGATATCGTCCTATCAACTTTTCACCATATTTACGCGCCCCCGAGCAGTCCAGGATTTCCACCACCATAGCAACATCCTCATTTGAAATAGCTTCCTGTGAGTAAAGTTCTTTTAACTTCTCACGGTCACTGTCCTTACAATTCTCAAAGGCATAGACCACCGGCAATGTTTTCTTCCTTCGCGAAATATCTTCTTTCACCGGCTTCCCGATCTCCTCTTCCTTTCCCCAGATACCCAATATATCATCCTGAATTTGATAAGCCATGCCCAGCTCTTTGCCAAACCCATAGAGAGAATCCACCACCTTATCACCATCCGCAGCCAAACATGCCCCTATGGCAGTTGATGCAGCCATTAACGCTGCCGTCTTCTTAGCTATCATATCAAGATAGTCCTTCATAGTGACATCAAGACGGCTTTGATAGGCAATATCAAGATATTGCCCCTCACAAAGCTCCAGGCAAGCTTTATTCAACAACTGAGCCGCAGTCACCACCTTTTGCTCGTCTATACCATTATACCTTAATTTGAACAAGGCTGAGAAGGCCAGGGCAAACATGGCATCGCCGGCATTTATCGCCTGCGACTGACCCCATATCTTCCACACAGTGTCGCGGTGATGGCGTTCGGAGCTAGCATCTTGAATATCATCGTGAATCAAGGAGAAATTATGAATGAGCTCTAGCGCTGCCGCGGCAGGCATTATCCGCATTGCGTCCCCTCCTACTGCCTGGTAACTAAGCAAGCAAAGGAGAGGACGGATAAACTTCCCCACCCCCCGATGGCAAGGGCGCCCCTGCTCATCCTGCCACCCCATGTGGTATCGCAATACATCATAAAAAGTCAGAGGATTGCTACCAATAATCTCCTTCAGCTCTGCTTCTATCCCCTGCTGATAAGATTGGAAATCTTCAGCTAACCTCTTGCTGCTTCCCATCAACTCATCTTAATGGGGAAGGGGGGACTCGAACCCCCACGCCTTTCGGCACATGATCCTAAGTCATGCTCGTCTGCCAATTCCGACACTCCCCC
>CAYVCJ010000017.1:17329-20344 GCA_964450165.1 uncultured Dehalococcoidales bacterium | reverse complement strand
AAAAAGGCAGTTTAAAAATGTAGTTGCCCAATTTATTGGGCAATTGTGCCTGATGAATCAGGCAACTACAAAATGCGGAGGACGATGAAAAACTTTACAGCATGCCTGGCTGAGCTGCCACGAAAGTAGTGCAGCAATGCTGTTTAACCTATCTGCCCAAAAACACCGTACATAGCAGAGACGAGAGCCAGGGCGATGAAGCCTACTATAGCCCCCATAATTATGGTGGTGACTGGTGTAATGGCAGCGATAAGAGCATCAGTGCGGTCATTGGCTTCCATTTCGTAACTCTGCGCCACGGTGTCCATGGTGGCATCGAGGTTACCGGTTCCTTCACCCACCGCAGCCATCTGCACTATAAGAGCGGGAAAGATGGGATTTCGAGACATAGGGCGCGATAGCCCTTGCCCTCTAAGCATCTCGTCACGCACAGTGGTCAATGCGTTAACAATCACTTTATTTTCAGCGTTATCGATGGACAGAGTCATTATCTCAGGCAACGGGACGCCAGCACGAAACAAAGTGGCTACAGTGTTAGCATAACGTGAAAGCTCGCTGAACAGGGTGACAGGACCGAGAAGAGGCATCTTGAGTTTAAGCGAATCCCACCAATACCTGCCCACAGGCGTCTTGATATAGGCATAAAGACCAGCGGCGACACCGAGTACGGCAAGCAGAATTGCCCACCAGTAACTTAACAGGAAACCAGTTACGGCGAGAAGAGCTCTGGTCGCCAAAGGCAGTTGGGCACCAAGTGCCCCATAAAGGCCCATAAAATTAGGCATAACAAAGAAGACCATTATGGCAATAACCATGATCACCAATAGCACCACTATTATGGGATAAATCATGGCGCTTTTTACCTTTTTGGCAGCGATGGCTTCCTTTTCAATATAATCAGCCATTTGCCTTAACACCTGTTCCAGGTTACCAGTCTCTTCACCGATAGCAACAGTGCGGCAATAGAGCCTGGAGAAAGCCTTGGGGTATCTTGCCATCGCCTGGGATAGCTTGGCACCACCACGAACGGCGATGATTACCTCCCTCATTATCGTCTGCAAGGCGCGATTGGTAATTTGTCCTTGTAATAACTCAAGGGCGGCGACGACGTCAGTTCCTGATTCGAGAAGCAAGGCTAGCTGCTTGGAAAACATTACCACCTCTTTGGGCTTTATCGTCGTAAAGGCAGCGGTCAACCGCCCGAAATTGAAAAATGGAGTAACTGTCTTCAAGCTCACCACCCGCAAATCACTATAATTAAGCGCATTGATGGCCCCCTCTTCCGAAACAGCGCTGATTTTACCTTTGAGTAATTGCCTCTCTTTGGTATACGCTAGATACTCAAAATCCATAGAACCTCCTTCGCCGTTACCTCATATGACCTGCGTTCACTCTTCTATGCTATACGCATTACGTAATACCTCAGATGGAGTAGTTATGCCTTCTTTCACCTTGAGCATACCATCTTTAATTAGAGGAACCATACCTTCCTTGTACGCCTGTTTTCGAAATTCAACGGTACCGGCGTCTCTCAATACCATCATCCTCAGTTCGTCGCTCATATGAAGCACCTCAAACATTCCCACCCTGCCTCGATATCCTGAATAAGCACACGGTTCACAACCAGCACCATAGAGGAATTCCTCCCTATGTTCCCCAATTTCTTTCTCATAAGCTACCTGCTCCAGTTTTGAGACCTTGACGTCATGGGCACAATCGAGGCAAACACGCCGCAACATACGCTGAGCTACCGTGCCAATAAGTGCTGAAGCCACGAGGAACGGCTCTATACCAAGGTCGAGGAGACGGTAAACAACGCCCACAGCATCATTGGCATGCAGGGAAGAGAGAACCAGGTGCCCTGTCAAGGCAGATTGAACAGCTATTCTGGCTGTTTCGGCATCTCGTATCTCGCCGACCAATATAATATCAGGGTCAAGACGCAATATAGACCGCAGTCCGCTGCCAAAGGTAAGTCCAGCCTTGGGGTTAACCTGAATTTGATTTATATTTGGAAAGCGATATTCCACAGGGTCTTCAATAGTGATGATCTTCCGAGATACCTTATCTAACTGATTGATGGAAGCATAAAGCGTAGTAGTTTTTCCAGCGCCGGTGGGTCCGCTAGCTACAATCATTCCGAAGGGAACTCTGAGCATCTCCTGATACCTTTCCAGAGTTTCAGGGAGAAAACCCAATCCAGCTAACTCACGCGCAGCCAATGTCTTATCCAGAAGTCGCAACACAGTCCCTTCACCGTGAACTGTGGGACAAGTAGCAACACGAACATCGATAGGTCTACCACTAGCTTCAATGGTGAATTGACCGTCCTGGGGACGGATATGGTCGGCGATGTTCATATCACTCATTATTTTGATTCGAGAGGTCAGTGCCGGATGTATACTTATAGGCAAGGACAAGGTATCCTGAAGGACGCCATCAATACGGTAGCGCACCCTCAATCTATCCTCCTCTGGTTCAATATGAATATCGGAGGCTCTAGCTTTAGCCGCTTCATCAATAATAAGGTGTAAAGCATTAGCTACCGGAGCATCAGCAGTAGCGGCGACTAAGTCCATTTCATCACCACCAACCATATCTTCAGGAATACCGGCTAATTGCTCCTGAATTTGCCCAAAACCTCTGTAATTAAAGTCAATAGCATCCTGAATTTCCTTTTCTTCAACAAGCACTGGTTTTACCCTCATCTTGCTCTGGTGCTCTAGAATCTGAAGAGCAAATATATCCGCAGGATTTGCCATCGCCATTTCCAGGGTATTGCCCTTAACGGACAACGGTATGGCGATAAATCTTCTTGCCGTAGATTCAGGAACCAACTTCAATACTTCAGGGGCGATTGCCTTTTTGAGTAGTTTCGTCTTCGCTTTTGGCTTTGCCTCTTCCGGTTTCACCTCCGCCTTTGGTTCCGGTGCTTTGGTTAATATCTCCGAAAGAGCACTTTCAATGGCAGACATATCCTGTCGGCGAGTCTCTTCCCTGGCAGCCACTTCCTCT
>CAYVCJ010000017.1:14297-17229 GCA_964450165.1 uncultured Dehalococcoidales bacterium | reverse complement strand
TTCAATGGCAGACATATCCTGTCGGCGAGTCTCTTCCCTGGCAGCCACTTCCTCTGTAGTCACTTCCTCTTGTTTAACGCCTTCTTCCCTGGCAGCTACCTCCTCAACAGGCACTTCCTCTTCTTCAGCAACTTCCTCACCGATAGATATTTCTTTGCTTGGGCTACCAAGCCTGATAACATTGATCTTCTGCTGCTGAGCGAACTCCGCAGCCTCAGCAGTAAGCTCGCCCGAAATGAACAAAACCTTTTGCTGGATTTCAGCATCATAGGCCTTCTTATCAAATAAAGACATTTCTTCCAGGTCCACTCGCCCCCCGGTTAGCACGTCTATAGCTAATCGGTGAGGAATAAACCCGTCATCTTCTCTGGCCAAAATATCAAAGGTATATTCAGCACCGGATCTCCCTTTCACTTTACTGTCCTGTTCAATTGTGTATCCCAACTCAGTAAGAGAGGACAGTAATTGCTCCTTGGAGTCAAATCCCACCACCACAGTTCTCCTTTCCTGTTTGGCAACAGATAAGGCCAAAAATTCCTTAAGGTTTTCTTCAGACAGAGCCTTTATTTGCTGCCCACGGGCAAATTGAGCTCCTACAGAATCAAGTCCGGGAAGGGCAATGAGGACTTTGTCCCAAATGTCGCAGTTGTAGCATTTGTCATCAAATTCGAAAACTTCGGTTAACCCTATCGGCTGACCATTATCATGCTTAATGATACCTATAGCGGTGACATAGGATATAAGTCCATTATTCTTGCGAGCTAACAGATCGAATGTATATTCAGTTCTAAACTTACCTTGAAGGGTAACATTACGCTCAACTTTATAGCCCAGCGCCTTGAGCTTCCTGATAAACTGTCCCTCAACATCTTGCAGGTCATTCTCAAATTGAACCTCAGGATGCGCAGCACCCTTTAGCTGGTCTTCTTTCTTGTTCTTGTTCCTCCGCTGTATCCTCATAGTTAACTATATTCTAAGAAACAATGACTAAAATATCAAAACTAACCTGAGACAACTTGATATTGACCGGTGATTTATCTTTAGCTGACTTTACCCAGAGCTTGTTCCACTTTGCTAGCATAGCTCTTAACCACCAATCGCACTATGCCCAACGGGGCATCCCTGGTAGTCACCATGGCTAAATAGGATTCTTGACCCAGAGGTCTGATTAAAATCTGCCCTGCAGTTGAAGTCAACAAGTTATCCTCAAGTTCACCAGCCTTTAGCTTATCTGAGCTCGTTCGCGCTATCCTGAATATCGTCGCTAGTTGAGCTGCAGCTAACTCTGCGGTAAGCATAGAACCGGGAGGCACATAGCTGGAAATGGCAACCCCGTCACTACCTGCCACTGCGATACATAATAACCCGTCAACTTGCTCTGCCATTTCCTCCAATAAGCTGTTCAAGTTTCCTGTTGCTCCCTTTTCCTTCATTTCATCCTTCTCCTTCGGCTCACTCTCCTTCTTCTTCCCCCAGGCAAATCTAGATAAATCAGCCATTATTCAAATCTAGGCAACGCTTGAGATACCCGGGCAGCATGCTCTCTGGCCACCAGACGCGCCATACCAAGAGTAGTGGACTCCTTGGATAAAATCATTGCCAAATAGAAGTCGGGAGTGAGAGCCTTAGTCAAAATATACTTTGAAGCGGTGGTGATCAAATTTTCATCAAAATCGCCGAGCTTTAGCTTGTCAGCAGTCAAACTACACAGGCGCACCACCACAGCCAACTGGGCTGCCGCTAATTCAGCATTGAGTGTTGCTCCGGGCGACGTGACAACCGCAACAGGAACACCCTCCATGTCCATTACTCCCACCCCCAGTAAGCCCTCGGTCGTATTTGCTACCTCCTGTACAACATCGCCTATACTCCTCTTCTCTGTCGTTTCTGTCTCTTTTATCTCTTCTGTCTCTTCCATCTCTTCATTATCTTCTTCTACTGCCAACTTATCACCTCCTTTGGTATTTTGGTAATAGGAATTTGGTCATTATTGCCGCAATCCCCTTTTCTAAAATACCTAGCTACTGTAATACTAAAATGATATAGCAACCCAGTAAATAGGAATTTAGTCATTATTCCACAATCCCTTTTTCTAAAATACCTAGCTAACCTAACACGAAAATGATATAGTAAGGTAGTAAAATAGTCAACGGTTTAGCTTACAATGCAAGCGGGTACCATGAGGGTATTGCCAAACCTCGACCTCTTATTTAATAATGAGCACTAATGGATAGAATTAAATGTATAAAGATATTATCAGGGCTGCTTGGGGTTTTTCTGCTTCTGAGCTTTTTCCCACTGGTTGACAGCCAGCCGATTTCAGCCAATCCAGACAGGCTAAAGTGGTCCGTTGTTGACACTCCCAGTGAAGAAGGAAATGTAGTGGTCAGCCCCAGCGAGATAAACGCCTTTGTTGCCGGCCAGAATGACACTTTTTATGCCATATATGCCATAGATATTCCTCATAGCCGTGTATACAAATCAACCGATGGCGGGGTTACCTGGGAGGATAACCTGAACGGAACGCTTGAAGACGAAGGCGCTACGTTGCCCGCCTGGGATATCGCTGTTGCCCCGGATAACCCTGATCTGGTAGCTGTGGTCACCGATAACAGGACAGCCGTTTATTTATCCGATGACGGCGGGCAGAACTGGGAAGGCAAATGGGAAAACAACACCGCTTTCGATTTAAATGGCACACTTATCTCAGATATCGCCATCTCCCCCAAGTATGATGATACCTACGATATCGCCATAGGTACAAGACATCCTGATGGCTCTACCAATGGGGATGTTTGGGTAATTAAGCTGTTCGAGATTGGCAACTGGAAGGCTCAAAAACTACAGATAGACCCAGATACTACAGGGACTGGCGCTGATGTAAGCACAGTCCGCTTTTCATCGAGCTACGAGGAGGACAAAGCGATACTCG
>CAYVCJ010000017.1:0-14197 GCA_964450165.1 uncultured Dehalococcoidales bacterium | reverse complement strand
GATGTAAGCACAGTCCGCTTTTCATCGAGCTACGAGGAGGACAAAGCGATACTCGCCGTCGCCTCCTCAGCAAATGATACAGCTCCGTCACTACAAAACAGGACATTCCTGTGCGCTGGAGAAAGAAATACTGAAAGCAAGGAGACAACATGGACTACATTTATAGAAATCATTGACCCGTCTAAAAGCAGCTTGGGTGACTCACCCGACGAAGATGAGATCATCTTCTCCGATCTAGCCCTCCCTTCCGGGGATTACTCCAAAGACAGTAAATGGATTGCCTACGCCAGTTATTACTCTAATTCTGCCACCGGGTGTGATGATGTATATCGGATAGAAGAAGACGGCAAACAGGTATACAGGCTGGATGTCACAGGAGGCAACGAAGTTGGCATAGCTTCGATTGCTTATCAGGGGGGCACACTCCTTGTCGGGGAGGTGTTAGCCAAAGATGACTCCCCCAACGCCTTAATTCATATTTGTTCTAATCCCACAGAATGTGCCCTTAAGTGGGAAGAGCCCACTAAACAACCCACTGGTGGCGCTTCCTCCGGCCGTGCCAATGCTCAGGTTGTCTGGCTTACCGGTAGCATAGCTTATTGCGCCACAAGCACAAATAATGTAACCAACGCCACTGAATGGGCAGACACGAACGTATCTACAGGGCATCCCTGGAATGGCGCTAGCCTAGATGAAAGTGCCTTTTCTAAAAGCGAAGATAGTGGCGATACCTGGAACCAGCTCAGCCTGATAGATACCGAAATGACCTTCCTTTGCGATTATGCCTTCTTTGCCAATAATACTATCCTCTATTTATCCTCGAATAATACAAATAATACATATGGCCTCGGTTTTGACAGTATATGGCGAACTGAGGAAACTGAAACCGCGGCACTGACCAAGACCTGGGAGAGGGTGCTTTGCCTTGACGGTGAGGACAATATAATTTTGAGGCCCACTCCCGAGTGGGAGGAAAAGGAGCAAATTTACTTCGCTGTGCCCGAGACCGATAATGTGAAGTATTCTGAGAATGAAGGGCAGAGCTGGGAGAAAGTCTGGGAGTGCCCCGATGTCACCGATTTGGCTGTGGTGAGCGATAAATTACTGTATATCCTGGATGATGATGTATTAAACAAGTACAGTTGGAATGAGACACTATGGGAAGGCATCTGGGAATGGGAATATGACATACACACCGGGCTTGATTCCGGCTCTGCTGTGCTTGCCCATGGCGAGAACTATGTATTTGTTTCTGAAAAAGAGGGTAAAACCAGGATAGCCTATTCCAGCGATGGCGGGGAAATGTTTAATGTCACCGAGTCTTTACCAGAGCCAGGCAAAATTCAGCTCACTGTGGATGACGAGTTCAATAGCAACAAATTTATTTATGCCGCCAGCGATGATGGTTCAAGCGACATTTGTCGCTGGGCCATTGGTGCAAGCACATCATGGAAAGAAATGAATACACCGCCAGGCATGGGCGGCTTTCATGGACTGGCTCAAATAGACGAAGTCCTTTACGGAGCCCACAGTGACGGTGTTGCACGCACCCTCACCCCTCATCTAGAAACGATACGAGTAACTGATTGGGATTACATCGAGGTCGGGTTAGAGCCTAACGTTACATTCAAGTCGAGGTCATTGAAGGCAATTAGCAATGAAGATGTCGATCTTTGGGCTATCGATGACGATGACTATTTCAAGGGGGACATATCCAAATACGATGACACAACCTACAATACCGTTGGGCGGTTATGGGTTTATACTGACGCTTTTGTCCTTGAAACTCCCTGGCCAAATACGCCAGCGCTGAAAGAATCACTGCCCTGTGAAGAATGTACTTGCCGGGCAGAGGATTTCTGTTTTCGCTGGCGAATGTTACCTTCCACTGAAAAATATGAGCTGTGGATAGCTCTGGATGAAGACTTCACCGCCATAATACACAAAGAGGTGGATATAACTCCGGACGCCCCATGCTCTCCCACCTGGTGTCCATCATCAAGCGCAGTTCAGTTCGTTTGTGGTGAAACTTATTTCTGGAAAGTAAGAAGTTGTGAAAGCACTGAAGGGGAACGCATTCGCAGTCGGTGGTCACCAACAATGAAATTCACCGTGAAGGAATGTTCTGCACGAGAAGGAGAGGTGTATCTTGCCCCTATATTGCTTGTCCCTGACATCGGCAGCAAAAACGTGCGACGTTCACCAACTTTCTCCTGGGAAGGATTCCCACCCACTACTGAATATGAGTTTACCCTCGCCAGCGACGATGCTTTAACACTGGTGATAGTAGACGAAAAAGTGTCCACTTCAACCTACCAATACAAAGGAAGTCTAGATTGGAACACCACTTATTATTGGCAGGTAAGGGGTATTGAGCCCGTGCTCAGTGAGTCAGCCCTGGGTGTCTTTACAGTAATGCCTGCGCCTGAACCAACACCAGCAACACCACCAACACCTTCATGGATATGGGCTATCATCGGAATACTTGCCTTCCTGGATGTAGTAGTTATCACCTTCTGCTTAATCAAGCGATAAAATAAATCTAACACACCGCCTGATGCACCACCAGGCAACATATCTTGAGGCTTACCTTAGTCCTTCTTGACAGCCTTAGAACTTATGTTAATAATTGCTTTGGGATGAATAATTACGCGCTGATCTCGTTAATCACCGCGATTGTCTTTATCCCGCTATTGGTTATCTTGCTGGACAGCCGACCATGGCAGAGGCGGCAAAAGCTTTTCTTTGCTTATCTCATCACCGCCATGCTATGGAGCTTGAGCAGCTTCCTGTCCTACAGCAATATTCTCATTCAAAATGAATTGCTTCTTGCCAAAATCGCCATCTGTTTGGGAATGTTGATGGCAATCCAGCTTCATTACTTCTTGCGCTCCCTTTATCAAGGTCAAGACAGGATACCCTATGCTTATGTCATCTTAGCCGGCGCTATTGCTCTAGCAGCGCTGGGCTTTCCGAAGGGTGTCACATTTACCGAGATTAGCGTCTTCGCTGACTATGGCACCTGGTTTATTGCCCTATTCGTTATCACTGCTGTCCTGCTTGGCAGGGATATTTATCTACTGGCACGGAGACAGACGATTCTAGCCGACCCACGGGAGCGCAATCAGATGAACTATCTATTTGCTAGCCTTGCTGTTCTACTCACCTCTTTTGTTGTGGGATTCATTCCCGCTGGGAGGGTGTATCCTATCTTCTATATTGGCAACTTCGCCATGGCTGGCATCCTTACCTATGCAGTGGTAACACGCCAATTGCTGGATATCAAGGTTGTCTTGCGCCGCGGGTTAGTATGGATAATCATGACCTTTGGCGCTATAGCAGCATACTTCCTTCTGTTCTTCCTGCTCCATCTCATTCTTGACTTTAGTATCACCGTCACCACTATAGTAGCAGCCATAGCGGCCGCAGCTTGGGTTGCTATGTTTGCCTACTGGATGCTGACCATTCTCCGCCCGGGAGTAGAACAAACCCTAACAGGAGAAAAATACGGTTACCGCCAGCAGTTGTTCAATCTCACCAGTAAAGCAGACACTGTTTCTACTCTAGAGGAATCAGGAAGCAACCTGATATCCCTGCTTTGTCAATCTGTGGAGTGCCGCCGAGCTTGTTTGCTTCTACCTAAATCTGAAGGAGGCGATTTCACCGCCACATTCAGCTACCCTCCAGTGAAAGATAACCCGATACAAAAATTGAACTTGAAACAGGACGGCACCATTGCAAACTGGCTAAAGCAAGAAGCTCGTTTTGTATCCAGAGCAGACCTTGTTAAGTTAGACACTATGAACGAGAAGGAATATGAGGATATTCAATTGGCAGAGGTAGAGATGCTTTTCCCTTTGATGAACCAAGATGGGCTTATTGCTATCCTTGCAATGGGCGAGAAACGAAACGGTAAGTTTTACACTGTTGAAGATATTGAAATAATTGAGTCTGTTGCCTCCCGCATCACTGCCATTATGGAAAGACAATCTATTTATGAACAATTGGAAGAAAGAGAGAAGGAGCTAAGTAGCATTAACCGTTTAACCAACATCGTAATCTCAAGCATGGATATCAAGGAGATATTTGAAGGTTTCTCCCAGCAGTTAAAGGAGATAATTAGTATTGATTGGGCAGCAATCACCCTGGTTGAAAGTGAACAACTTTGCTTTTCAGCATTATCGAGCACTATCCCTTCACCATGGCAAACAGGGCAAAGGATACCGCTGGAAGGAACAGGCACACAATGGGTGCTCAAACATGGAAAGAGTCTGTATCAGCCCGACCTTGGACAACAGCGAATGTTTTGGACTGAAGAGAACCTGGTTAATGGAGGAATTCACTCCGTTGTTTACTCGCCACTATTAGTAACAGGCAAGGGTATTGGCACCTTGATCGTCGCCAGTCTCCATCCCAATGCTTATAGTGCGAAACAGCTACAACTCCTGGAACAACTTGCGTCACAAATTGCTGCACCTATCGAGAATTCCCGACTTTACACCCAAGCAGAACAAAAGGCTCGCATTGATGACCTCACCGGATTATTCAATCGACGTCACTTTGAGGAAAGACTCGAAGACGAAATCGCCCGGCATTCTCGTTATGGTGGCATTTTCTCCATGTTTATCCTTGACCTCGATTCTTTCAAGGCATATAACGATATTTATGGACATCTCGCAGGTGATAGGCTTTTAAGACAGATAGGCGAAATTATGAGGAATACCATCAGGAGCGCTGACCAGGCCTTTCGTTACGGCGGAGACGAGTTTACCATCATTTTGCCAGAGACAAATATCGATGATGCCTATGTGGTAGCGGAGCGGACTCGAAAAGAAATCGCTTCTGAAATGAAAGCCCTGAATATCACCCTGACTTGCAGCATTGGTCTGATCCATTATCCCTTTAACGGAACAACATTTAATACCCTTTTGGAGACAGCCGATGCCGCTTTATATTACGCCAAGACCAAAGGCGGAAACCAGAGCTACATCCATTCCAAAAGCCCGGCTCAACCACCAACCATGGTAAGACAGGAGACTGTGGGCATAAGCCTAAACGCTATTTACGCCTTAACCTCGGTAGTAGAGGCTAGAGACCATTATACCTATGGACATTCACGAAAAGTTAACTACTATGCTGTAGCTTTAGCCAAAGCCCTTGAGTTACCCAGTGACGAGATAACTAAAATAAGCGCTGCTGCTTCACTCCACGATGTTGGTAAAATTGGCATCACCGATGACATACTTAACAAAAAGGGCAAGTTCACTGAAGACGACTGGCGAATAATTAAGGCCCACAGCAAACTCGGTGCCAGCATTGTAGGCAGCGTGCCTGGTTTAGTTCCTTGCATTCCCGCTATCCTTTACCACCATGAGCACTACGATGGCAGCGGTTATCCTGAAGGGCTCAAGGGCGACGAAATCCCCCTGGAAGCCCGCATCCTGGCTATAGCTGATGCATTTTCCGCGATGACCTCAGTACGCCCATATCGTGGCCCTCTATCACTTGAACAGGCTATCGAAGAGTTAGAACGCAACGCCGGCACGCAATTCGACCCCGAGTTACTGGAAGTTTTTATCAACTTTGTTAAATCTGAAGGCTTTGTAAAAGAAATAACGGAAACAAAAAATGATTAAGACATTGATAAAAAAGGTATCTCGCACTATCTCTGGAGTAACGCCGGTGGCAGTCATGGCAAAGCCCTTTCCTTGCCCTGGCAACTGCGTTTATTGCCCAAGCTCTGCCTACGCTCCGAAGAGTTACACCGCAGAATCCCCGGCAGTACTCCGCGGCCGAAAATGTAACTTTGATGCTAGAAAACAAGTGGAATATAGGCTAAATACCCTGACCGAGATGGGACACGCATTGGATAAAATAGAATTAATCATCATGGGGGGTACCTTTTTAGCTTACCCTCTGGATTACCAATACCAATTCATCAAGGATTGCTATGATGGCTTAAATGGTGTTTCCTCAGCCGACATGAAAGAAGCACAGAAATTAAACGAGACTGCTAAACATCGCTGCGTAGGATTGTGCATCGAAACCAGACCAGACTTCTGCCAGGATGAAGAGATAAAGCGGATGCTTGAATTTGGCACCACCAGAGTGGAACTGGGTGTACAAACATTAGACGACGAGATTCATCGCCTGACAAAAAGAGGACATGGAGTCGCAGAGGTTATTTCAGCAACAAAGCTATTGCGCGATTATGGCTTTAAAGTCTATTACCACTGGATGCCGGGATTACCCGGCTCAACCCCCGAGCATGATATGGAACTATCACGGAAGCTCTTTGACGACGAATATTATCGCCCCGACGGGCTTAAGCTTTACCCCACACTTGTAGTAACAGGTAGCGAACTGGAAAACTGGTATCATGATAACCGTTATCAGCCTTATGAAGATGAACAGATGATAGATTTATTGGCTAATATCAAGAGTCTGCTCCCAAAATATGTCAGGGTTCCGAGATTGATGCGCGATATTCCCAGCAAATTTATTATCGCTGGCTGCAGCGATTTAGCACTCAGGGAAACCGTGAAAAGGAGAATGAGTGAACTTAACCTTCGCTGTCAATGCACCCGCTGCCGCGAATATGGACATCGATTGAGAGACGGTTGGCTAGTCGGTGAACCACGGTTAACCAGGTTAGACTATGATGCTTCTCAGGGAAAGGAAATCTTCCTTTCCTATGAGGATGAAAATGAGACCTTGTTTGGCCTGTTAAGGCTGAGAGTAAGCCCTAAGCTACACAATGACAACGAAGCTCTCGTCAGGGAACTACATATATTTGGGACTGAAGTCCCTCTAGGAGAGAAAAAGGAGCAAGCTGCTCAACATCAAGGGTTGGGGAAAGAGCTGCTTCTAGAGGCAGAAAGGATTACTGCCGAGGAATTTCATGTCAAGAAACTGGCTATTCTGAGCGGCGTTGGAGTCAGAAATTATTATCGTTTGCTTGGCTATCACCTGGAAGGCAACTATATGGCCAAACAGTTAATCTAAGGTATATCGGTAAATTTCACTCTAAAGCTTATCACTCTTCCTCAAGACAACACTTTATGCTACAATGACTTCCCACATTGCACCTTTAACAAAGGGGGAAAACAAGCATGCAGAAAGTAACTGAAGAGGAGCTTCTTGCCAAGGCAAAGAAACCTGCCCAGGATGCCATGAAATTGCACTCATTCTATCGCGGTAAAATGCAAACAATGCCCAAATGCCAGGTTCGCGACTTCAATGATTTTGCAATTTACTATACCCCTGGTGTAGCTGAACCCTGCCGCGCAATACAGGCAAATGAGCAAAAACTCGGGGAGCTCACTAATAGATGGAACACCATAGCAGTAGTTTCCGACTGCACCAGAGTCCTTGGACTGGGGGACATCGGCCCTAAGGCAGGCTACCCGGTGATGGAAGGGAAGTGTCTGTTATTCAAATATCTTGGCGGGGTGGATGCCGTGCCTATATGTCTGGATACCAAGGATCCCAATGACATTGTTCAGGCAGTAAAATGGCTCGAGCCATCGTTCGCTGCCATCAATCTGGAGGATATTTCTTACCCTAAGTGCTTTAGCATACTGGATAGGTGCCGGAGAGAGGTAGGAATTCCCGTATGGCACGATGATGTCCAGGGAACAGCTACGGTAATGCTGGCTGGATTAGTAAATGCTTTAAAGATTGTAAACAAGAAAATAGAGAATTGTAAGATTGTCTTTAGCGGGACTGGGGCAGCTAATACCGGTAACTTCAGACTCCTTTGTGCTTACGGAGCCAAGCCTGAAAATATCATAATGGTTGACAGCAAAGGCATACTTCACAATGGAAGGAAAGACTTGGAACAAATAAAAGAAAAGTACGCTGATAAATGGAGATTCTGTGAAACCACCAATCCTGATGGAAAAACTGGGGGGTTAACCGAAGCATTGGAAGGGGCCGATATCCTCATCTCTTATTCGAAGTCAGGTCCGGGAGTTATTAACCCTGAGCAAATCAAGAGGATGGCAAAAGATGCGATATGCTTTGTTTGTGCTAACCCTATTCCTGAAATCTGGCCTTGGGAAGCCAGGGAGGCAGGAGCTAGAATTGTAGCCACAGGCAGGTCGGATTTCCCTAACCAGGTAAATAACTCCATAGGCTTCCCTGCTATTTTCCGCGGTATCCTCGATATGGAGGCAAAAACGATCACCGACAAGATGTGCATTGTTGCTGCTGAATCATTAGCTAAATATGCTGAAGAGCAGGGCATAAACGAAGATTATATCGCCCCAACGATGGCGCAGACTGAGGCTTTTGTTCGCGAGGCAGTGGATGTAGGCATGGAAGCCCAAAAAGAGGGCATCGCCAGATTGAAAATCAGTCGTGATGCCCTTCGCAAGAAAAGCGAGACAATGATACTCAGCGCCAAGGAGCAAGCTGACACCCTGGTAAAGGCAGGTTGTATTGCCCCAGCAGTAACATAGCTGAGCAGGTGTCAGGGCATTATGAGAGAAATAAAAACGGAGGATATTACCAGGACAACAGCCAATTTGTTCGAGCATTCCTGCCATTACCTGCCGCAAGATGTATTAGCTGCTCTAAAGCAAGCTAGAGAAAAAGAAAAGTCAGAGGTAGCACGCGATGTCCTGGATAAAATTCTGGAGAATGTCGAAATCGCCGCTAAGCAACAGATTCCGTTATGTCAAGATACCGGCGCCGCTGTTGTTATGCTGGAACTGGGGCAAGAGGTTCACATAAGCGGGGGCGACCTTTATACCGCGATAAATGAGGGAGTACGTCAAGGATATGCTAACGGTTATCTCCGTAAGTCGATAGTGCGTCAGCCCTTTTCAGAAAGGATAAATACCAAAGATAACACTCCCGCGATGATTTATACCGATATAGTCGCTGGTGATAAGTTCAGAATTACGGCGATGCCTAAAGGAGGCGGTAGCGAAAATATGAGTCGGCTGACAGTGCTGGCACCAGCACAGGGTCGCCAGGGAATTATAGACTTCGTGGTAAACCGGGTTGATGAATCAGGCAGCAATCCCTGTCCCCCAGTAATCGTTGGCGTAGGAATAGGGGGAACCACGGAAAAAACGATGATGTTAGCTAAAAGAGCATTGCTGAGAAAAATTGGCGAGCCAAACCGAGATGCAGAAATTGCTAAGCTAGAAAAGGAAATCCTGAAGCAAGTTAACAGCCTCGGCATTGGAGCGATGGGATATGGAGGCACAATCACTGCTCTAGCTGTTCACATCGAAGCTTTTCCCTGTCATATTGCCAGCTTGCCAGTGGCGGTTAATTTGCAATGCTGGTGTGCCCGCCATGAAGAAGCAATTTTATAGCTACGCCAGAAATAATGCAAAGTGCAAAATGTAAAATGACAAAGCAAAAAATGAAGAAACAGTGAGCATGCGGCTGAAAGCTATTGAGCTCTGATTTTGTTCCTAGGATTTTTCTTGATGGGAGGTAACGATGGCTGCAGCAACCAAGGTCGCTGAAAAGGCTGAACAGAAAGTCAGAATGCTTGACATCTATGTAACGGGTAAGCGCTATAAGGTTCCCGAAGGGCTTACCATCCAAACGGCATTAGAGTATTGTGGTTACAACATTATCCGAAGTTGCGGGTGCCGTGCTGGATTTTGTGGCGCTTGTGGCACTATCTACAATTTCACCCATGACCCTACAATACGATATGGGCTTGCCTGCCAGACATGTGTAGAGCAAAATATGGTTATAACGCAAATTCCCTTTTTCCCCGCTGCTCAAGCTCTTTACAACCTTGAAGATTTGAAGCCTGAAGAGGGGGAGAATAAGTTACTGACGCTCTACCCCGATATCATCACCTGCTTTGGCTGCAACAACTGCACCAAGACGTGTCCCCAGGATCTCGAGGTAATGGAGTTCATAACCGATGCCATAAGAGGTGATATCGAAAAAGTTTATCAGAAGTCCTTCGATTGCTTGATGTGTGGCTTATGTGCTGCTCGGTGTCCCCAGGGATTGCAACCTTATAATATTGCTCTGGCAGCGCGGCGTTTGAGAGGGGCTCACCTCACTACCAGGCCTCAGCATAATGTAGATAGAATAAAGGAGATAGAGAAGGGTGAACTCGACGCCGAGATAGAGAAACTAAAGAAAGCTGGCGAAGCTGAGTTACGTCGCAGGTATGCTGCCCGGGAAATAGAGCCTGCTCTATAAGAAAGTGGATGGAGGTTAATTAATATCATGCCATATCCAGCTTACATGGAAGAAAGCATTCATAAAGTGGAGGCTACCAGACCAAGGCGCCTGGCAGAAACATTCTCCCGCATCCCTCAAGCTGAAAGAGAAGGTTTAGTGAATGAATTCCATCCTGATTACAAAAAGGAGTATCTCCGTGAGCTAAAAATAGGACCCAATAAAGGCAGCCCAGCACCTGATGAAATAGCTGACTTGGTGGAAGGAAATAGCCGCATCAACCCCGACGAAGTTAACCTTGACGACGTTGATTATGATGTTGATGTGTTAGTGATTGGCTGTGGAGGAGCTGGAGGCGCAGCTGCTCTTCTCGCTGAGGAGGATGGTGCCAGGGTGTTATTAGCCACAAAGCTACGTCTTGGCGATGCCAACACAATAGGCGCTCAAGCAGGCACCCAGGCAGCAGATAGACCAAACGATTCCCCTATTCTTCATTACCTGGATGTGATGGGGGGAGGACACTTTACAAACGACCCTGATTTAGTGGAGGCGCTGGTAAAAGATGCTCCCGATGCAATTGGATGGCTGGAATCCCTGGGAGTCAACTGGGATAAAGAACCCGATGGCTCATACCACGAGCTATCAGGGGGTGGCACGTGCAGGAGGAGAATGCACTCATGTCGGGATTACACCGGACTCGAGGAAATGAGGGTCATTCGCGATGAAATTCGCCAAAGGCATATGCATGGAAGAACCCTGGATTTTGTGGAATTTCAGCCAGCAATAGAGTTAATACTGGATGACAAGGGACAGGTTGCTGGAGCAATACTGATGAACCTCGAAACCGGAGAGATGACTATAGTTCGTGCTAAGGCAGTGGTAATAGCTACCGGCGGAATGGGACGTATTCACATTCAAGGCTTCCCCACTACCAACCATTATGGTGCCACGGCTGATGGACTGGTATTGGCTTATCGAGTGGGATGCCCCCTGATCCACATTGATACCATGCAATATCACCCTACAGGAGCAGCTTTCCCGGTGCAAATTTTAGGATTACTGATTACCGAAAAGGTAAGAACATTGAGTGCTCAGGTAATCAATCGCGACGGAGACCAATTTGTTCACCCTCTCGAAGCACGAGATACTGAAGCTTCAGCCATTATTCGAGAATGCAAACAGCGTGGTAAAGGGATAACCACACCAACCGGGGAGGTTGGAGTGTGGCTTGATTCACCAATGATTGACATCATACGTGGAGAAGGAACGATCGTCAGGGAATTGCCCGCCATGGTTCGCCAGTTTGCCCGGTTCGACATCGATATAACCAAGGAGCCGATGTTAGTCTATCCCACGCTGCACTACCAAAATGGGGGAATTATGATCAAGGCTGATGCTTCAACTCCAGTTCCAGGATTGTTTGCTGCTGGCGAATGTGAGGGCGGAGTGCATGGCAGGAACAGGCTTATCGGCAACTCCACACTGGATTTATTCGTCTTTGGAAGAAGAGCAGGCAAATCAGCGGCTAAATGGGCAAGAGAAGTGAAGCTAGGTAAGCTTACCCTGGATCATGTGAGAAAATGGCAACGTGAGATTAAGGAAGCAGGATTAGAATCAAGGCTCGTTTCTCCAATGCTCCTGCCAAATTATGCCAGGCACGAAAAGCCCGTGCCCGGTTTTCACCCATTAGGTGAAGCAACTACCTACACGCCTTTTGGGGATGCCACATCACGCTGGATTTAAATGGGAGAGGGAGAATATGCCATTACGTGAACAGAGAGACGTCAAGGAAATCGAAACCACTTTAAATAAAATCCTGAATATCAACAGTCCTCCTGTAGCTCGGTGTCGTCTTCTGTCAACCGGGTTTAACCCTGGTCATGCCCTAAACATAATCGAGGATATCGGAGGGCATAAAGAGTGTATCGGCTGTGGTAATTGCATAGACATTTGCCCCGTCCTATTCCGCGAGCCATCTCGGCGAGATAAGACAGAACAACGGACATCAATGGCGCTGGAAAGCATAGTTGGGGCAGATTGTGACCAATGCGATGCCTGTGTCCTGGCCTGCCCCCAGGTGGATACTACTATTAAGAACTACATCGTCAACCACCGCATGATCGAAGTTATGTCCCGGCTGGAACAACGCATAGGAGATGAAGACGAGCCTGACCTGGATTTGTTCATCGAGGAAGCAATAACATGAGATTGCCGCGGTTCGCCACAATCAGCGGCAAAAGATACACCCAGAATGACATACGAAATTCGGTTACCTGCAGTATGATATGCTAATGTTAACCGACTTAGACACCAGGAAACTAACACATACTTTTGAACTTGGACCGATAAGACCCCCCAGCGAAGCTCACTCCCTACTGATAAGAGCCACCAGAAACTGCCCCTGGAATAGATGCGTGTTTTGTCCTCTTTATAAGGGAACCAAATTTCAGCTGAGAACAGTGGGCGAAATCCAGCATGATATTGAGGAAGCAAAAGGTATCAGCGATGGTATAAATGAAATAGCCTGGAAAATGGGCTACGGTGGTAGTGTTAGAGAGGTAGCGGCAATGCTGCACGACCAACCGGAATACGGACAATGCGTTCGCAATGCTGCGCTGTGGCTTTTCACTGGGGGTAAATCAGCCTTCCTCCAGGATTCCAATAGCCTCGTTATGAGAACTCCAGAGCTAGTCCAAGTAATCACTTTCTTAAGAGAAACCTTCCCTAGCCTGAATAGAATAACTGTCTATGGACGTTCGCACACCACGGCGAGAAAATCCCCGGAGGAATTGAGGGAGCTTAAAGCTGCCGGCTTAGACAGAATCCATACCGGACTTGAAAGCGGCTATGACCCTGTGCTGACTTACATGCAGAAAGGGGTTACTGCGCAGCAACAGATTAACGGAGGGAGAAAGGTGGTGGAATCAGGCATCTCCCTCTGTGAATATGTCATGCCGGGACTCGGGGGAAAGAAGATGTCTAACGAGCATGTCATGGAAACAGCCAAAGTGCTAAACGAAATCAACCCCGATTACATCAGGTTACGTAGCCTTCACGTCCATCCTATCATGCCATTATGGTCAAAAATACAGGATGGCGACTTTGAATTACAAACAGAGGACGAAGTGGTGGAGGAGATAGGCACTCTTATCGAGAATCTGCGAGTCACCAGCTATCTCAAAAGTGACCATATACTCAACCTACTGATGGAAGTAGAGGGCAAATTGCCCGAGGACAAGCAAAAATGCCTTAATATCATAAATGAGTATCTCAGCTTGCCAGATGCGGAAAAGCTTAATTTCAAATTTGGAAGGAGACTGGGCTATTATGGGAGGCTAAGCGACCTCAAAAATAGCTACATGCATTACAAAATTGACGAAGTTATAACGCAAAGCAAACGCAGAGGGGAGAATATGGACGAGGTGCTATTTAAGCTAAAGGACAGCTTCATTTAGGAGAATTATGGCTAAGGGCTTCATAAATCTAAACCCATTCAAGCATGGCAAGGCGATAAAGCAGAGCAGCAAGCGAAGAGTCGCCAGGCAAAGTAGCCCAAAGCGCAAAAAGAGGAGCCCTGGCTAAAGTAGATAAGTTTAATTTTAGTTCCATAGTGAGTGATGGTACGCACATCGTAAAACTAAACGAGCCTACCGAGCAAAAGAGAAAGGTCGCTGCCTTAATTCACATAACCTGCTAAATTTTAGCTAGGCTCTACTTGAAATGCTTCTTCCCCATTACGGTAAACACAATCGCCGGTATTCCCAAAATCCAGGCACACAAAACGGCGAAGATTGAGCCAACTAGTGCCAACCACCAGGTTCTTTTCCTAATGGCAAAAACCCCGCCTACTATGGCGATTATGGCGAAGATAGTTACCAGCGCAACTGTTGTGCCCGTTAATACACCAAACCCAACAACACCACTGAGCCACCCAGGAACCTCGGCATCGGCAAGAAATAATATGCCAATAATCAAGACAGGGATTCCAGCGACCAAATCAAGTATTCCCGCCGTGAGCGGCATCCAGGTGCCA
>CAYVCJ010000016.1:0-20495 GCA_964450165.1 uncultured Dehalococcoidales bacterium | reverse complement strand
CCATTATTGGAGGATGGCAAATAGTAAAAATGCACCTCGCTTAGATTTGGCACCTTATTTTGAGCGTTCAATTTAATCTACTTCGTTGTCCTTTAGTAGCTATTCTAGTTATAATGATTAAGAGCAGCTTGAGGTCTATTGAGCAGTAGCGAAGCTGGTGGGAAGGACTGGTAAAGGCCAAGGAAAGAGTAGTGCAGCCAATCATAACTGATCACACTCGGTTTGAAGCTCAACGACGCCAGATTGATAAATATTGGATAAGGGAGGAAAGGGCATGAAAGTCATTTATGATCCGGAAGCTGATACTCTCGACCTTATCTTCAGGGAGGAGCCGGTAGCCGAGAGTGACGAAGTACGCGAAGGGATTATTATCGATTACGGGCAAGATGGCAGGCTTATCTCAATCGAGGTGCTAGACGCCTCAGAGCATATCCGCGAGCCAAGCACCATGATATACGAAGCCAGGAGTGCCAGGAAATCTCCTGCACGATAGCCTGGTTTGAAGTTCTGCTGCTGAGTCCCACTAGCGAGAACCTGTAAGGGAGTTTGCCTGGTTCAGTGAATGCAACTGCACTTTTCAGCGAATTGTTCGGTGCGACATGTTGCCATCAGAATATGAACTGCATAAAATAGAGCTTTGCGTAGTGATTGACGAGTTGTGACAGTTAAAATCGTAACTGATAGTGTTGCTGATTTACCATCCGATGTGGTTAAAGAGCTAGGCATTACGGTGATTCCCCTACTTGTTCGCTTCGGAGAAAAGGTTTACCGCGATGGCATTGACCTGACTGCTGAGCAGTTCTACAAGAAGCTAAAGCAGAGCAAGGTCCTTCCAGGTACCTCAGTACCATCACCCGGGGCCTTCGCTGAGGCATACGATAAGCTGGCTGAAGACACGGATGAAATCCTTGCTATCATGCTTAGTTCTAAGCTCAGCGGCACCTATGAGGTAGCGAAACAGAGCGTTGGGCTAATGAAGAAGAAATGCAGGGTAGAAGTGATTGACTCAGAATGGGCTACTATGGCACAGGGATTCATAGTCATGAAGGCAGCTAAAGCAGCTCAGGCTGGCGCCAGCCTTGATGAGGTGATAGAGATAGCTCGAAAGACCATGCTCCGTGTGGATTTTCTATGCACCTTTGATACCCTGGAGTACCTCCGGAGAGGTGGTCGTATCGGTAAGGCTCAAACTTTTCTAGGGTCAGTACTCAGGGTGAATCCTCTAATTACCCTGAGAGACGGTGTGGTTCAACCCGCAGGCAGAGCACACTTTCGAGCTAGAGCGATAGAGCATTTATATAGCTTCGCTATGAGCTATTCCGGCATCGAGGAAATGGCTGTGGAAGACACCGCTTGCCCCGACGAAGCGGAGACACTAGTTGAGCGACTTAGCGCTAAATTTCCCAAGGAGCGTATCTATCGGTCAAAAATGACCCCGGCAATCGGCACACATACCGGCCCTGGCCTCTTGCTGGTAGCTATACTAGGAGATAAGAAGTAGCTACGCAATCGAATGGATGAAACATCAATCTTCCATTTACGGAGAGCATTTTCGCATTTTGTTATTGTACCTATCTGCCCAGAACTGAGGAAGAAAATAAGATTGAAACCTGATTCCGAGGAAAGTTGAGTATGGATGAACCTATTGATACAAATCAGGCAGTCAATCCCATTCACTACGAGCTAGCTATCACGGCAGAGGAGGCGAGACTCGGAACTAAAAAGATATTGTCAAGGCGTGGTAAAAGGCTGGAGGTGAATATCCCGGCTGGAGTAATAGCAGGCAGCACAATAAAATTAACTAACGCTCTCCAGTTAACCGATGGTCAGCCTGGAGATATTCTAATTCAAATCAAGGTCAAAGATGAGAAAGTGGCAGCCGTAGTCATTGAAATCAATGACGGTAATTTTGAACAGGAGGTCTTAAGCTGCAAGACGCCCGTCGTGGTAGATTTCTGGGCACCGTGGTGTGGCCCGTGTCGAATGATTGCTCCGATAACTGCAAAGCTAGCAGAGGAGTATCAAGGTCGGGTCAAATTCTGTAAATTGAATGTGGATGAGAATCCTCTGGCGGCAGCGAAATACCAGGTTATGAGTATACCGCTGTTACTATTTTTCAGAGGCGGCAAGGTAATTGAACAAATTATTGGCGCAGTTTCCGAGTCTGCGGTTCGATCAAAAATAGAAGCAGTAAGAGGAACTCAGCATGTCTGAATGGATGAAAATAGTTGATGAACTTGGGCCTGAGAAAATCGTCCATGTTTATGACCCTGCTGTTGGGATGAAAGCTGTTGTTGTTGTTGACACTGCATCACTAGCCGGGTCAGCGGGTGGCACCCGCATGCTTCCAGATATAACTACGGAAGAAATATTCCGGCTTGCCAGGGCAATGACACACAAGTTCGCCATCCTCGATATCCCAATAGGCGGTGCCAAGGCAGGCATATGGGCTGACCCTATAACGAGTGGGGCGCCACGAGAAGCTATTTTGCGAGCCTTTGGGAATGCGGTGAAGCCATTGCTTACAGCAGGAGTAACTTTAGGAGCTGACATGGGCACTGATGCCAGAGATGTAGCCACCATCTATGAAGGGGCTGGCGTCCCCTCGGGAAGCACGGGTCTGGCGCGACAAGAAAAGGATGGGGAACCCCTTGAGGACCATGCCACAGGCTATGGGGTTGTTGTAGCTGCTGAGGCAGCTTGTGACTTTGCCGGCATGAAGCTTAAGGGGGCTACCGTAGCCATTGAGGGCTTTGGCAAGGTGGGTGGTGGCGTAGCACGCTATATGACTGAGGCAGGCGCTAAGGTAGTGGCAATATCAACCATACATGGGACAGCGTATAACAGGGAGGGGCTTGACATTAAAAAGCTTTTAGAGGCACGTAAGAAATCCGGGGATAAGGCTGTAGAGGAATATGAAAATGCCCAACACATTGATAGGGAAGCAGTATATTTCCTTCCCGTTGATATTCTTGTCCCCGGGGCACGCCCTTACGTGATCGACAAGAATAACGCCAGTCAGGTTCAGGCTAAGGTCATCTCCAGCATTGCCAACATACCCATCACTGATGAGGCACAAGAGATGCTGTTTAAGCGAGGAATATATTCAGTCCCTGACTTTATTTCCAATGCTGGTGGGGTTGTGCTTGGGGTGGTTGATGTCCTCGGAGGCACAGCTGACAATGTCTTCAAGGCCTTGAGGGAACTCCTCGGCCCGCTAACCCACAACATACTTGCTGACGCCCGCAAAGAAGGAATCAACCCCCGGAGTCTAGCCGTAAGAAGAACCAGAGAGAAAGTGTTAAAAGCACGAACGCAAAAGGAGCCAGCACCATCTTTTGAGGAGTTGCTCAAACTTGGTAGACAGCGCCTCAAGATATGAGTAAGAATTTATGGAAAAGGAAGCAGACATAGCAACAGCGATAGAGGATGAGCTCCGTAGCCTGAGGGAAAAAGTTTCTCACTTTGCCCAGCAGAACATTGCTCATCGTAGTGACCTTCACACAAGCAGTGAGTTTCCTTATGACATCTGGCACAAGATGTCTCAGGAAAAGCTTCTCGGAGTTGGAATTCCACAAGAATATGGAGGGATGGGAGGCAACTATCTTTCCATAGCGGTAGCTGGAGAAGCAATGGTACGGCGAGGACACAATATGGGACTTGCTCTGTCATGGCTAACGCATGAGCTTATTTCTCGTTTTGTGATACTGAAGTTTGGAGACTCACGGCAGAAAAATAAATATTTACCTGAGTTCGCGAACGGCGAGCTCATAGCTTCTTTTGCCATTTCAGAACCGGAAGGAGGTGCTCACCCTAAATATTTGAAAACAGTTGCTCATGAAGAGGGTGATGGTTATGTGTTGAGCGGGGAGAAATACTACTTGACAAATGGGCCTATTGCAGACCTGTTTCTTGTTGCTGCCATTACCGGTGTGAAGGGCAGCAGAAAACAGTTTACGGTATTCATCGTCCCAAAAGGGACCACGGGACTATTATTAACTGAACCCATGAAGCTGAGTTTTTTGCGTCCGTCTCCTCATGGAGGGATAGTACTGAGGGATTGCGCCGTTCCTTCAGCAAACATCCTGGGAAAGAAAGGCTCAGCATATGCTGATATAATAATCCCATTCGGGGAGTTAGAAGTCATCTTATCAATGGGGCCTATCGTTGGAGGAATGAAAAAAGAGCTTGAGCTGCTGGTTAATGCTATTCGAGAACAGCGTATCAAGGCTAATGATGAGTTAAAAAATGGTCTTGGCGAATTGAAATCCCTGGCTGATACCCTTGATATCATGGCTTACGAGGCAGCAAATATGCTGGATAGTGATACCGCTCACCCTGAATTACACTCTGTGCCACTTTGTTTTAGCAATATGGCAATAAGGTTTCAGTCACAGCTTGATGTTATAATGTCCCAGGCAAATATAAAGTCCGATCTGGAGCTCAATCTCATGGCAAATGACCTGGACCACATCGTCAATATGGGAAAGAACACAGTGGTAATCAAACAGCGAAAGCTTGGAGAGAGTCTGCTGTCAGGGAAGGCATACAACGATGAAAGTGCTTAACGACCAAGTATTTAGTTCTGTAGAGAGTATCCAGCAGGGGTTTAAGGATGTGGAATATATTTGCAGCAAGCACATCGCAACCACATTATATGTGGCATACAACCTGGAAAAGCCAGTTCTTGTGGAGGGACCGGCTGGAGTAGGTAAAACAGACCTGGCGCAGAGGGCAGCGGCAGTTTTACATCTTCCCTTGATACGCCTGCAATGCTATGAAGGATTAGACGAGTCGAAAGCTATTTATGAATGGAAGTATGGAAAACAACTTCTGTACACCCAGATATTGAAGGATAAATTGAAGGACATCATAAAGGGGACAAATAGTCTGGCAGAGTCCATCAAGGCACTCCACAAATATGATGACATCTTTTTCTCGTATGAGTTCCTCGAGCCAAGGCCACTATTAATGGCACTGCAGCAAAGTGGCGGCGCTGTGCTTTTGATTGATGAAGTTGATAAAGCGGATGAAGAGTTTGAGGCATTTCTGCTCGAAGCGCTGTCAGATTTTCAGGTATCGATACCGGAGATTGGGACCATTCAGGCGGAATGCAAGCCATTTGTATTCTTGACGAGCAATAATACCAAGGAACTCAGTGATGCATTGAAACGTCGTTGTTTACATCTTTTCATACCTTTTCCGAACGCCAAAATGGAACGTGAGATCATTCAAATCCGAGTCCCTGAGGTTTCTGAAAGGCTAAGAAGGCAGTTAGTTGCTTTTATCCAGCAGGTACGGAAACTGGATATCAAGAAGATGCCGTCAATCAGCGAGACAATCGATTGGGCCAGGGTTCTCCTTGTTCTCAATGCGGAAAAACTCGATGTGGAAACAGTCAAGGAAACCCTTCACGTCTTTTTGAAGTTTCAAGAGGATATCGGGGTGGTGAAAGAGCATCTACCTGAAATGACAAGCAATGCTGTGAAAGAGGGTGGTGAATGAAGGATGGAGCAAGTCCTTCATGATTTTATTTCCTCTCTGCGAAGTTTTGGTGTCAGGATATCGACATCTGAAAGCATGGATGCGTTTCGTGCTGCCGAGCTTGTAGGTTATGAAGACCGCGAAATCCTGAAGACTTCCCTATCAGCAGCGTTAGCAAAAACTGCCGTGGAAGAGGAAAAATTCAATGAATGTTTCGCTCTTTTTTTCTCGTTTAACAGCTTCCCTGACAATGAGACAGAACACACTCTGCGGGCAGATAGCCAGCATCCAGTATCCCCGCTAACCAGGATGCTTATTTCACAGAACCATGCCGAGCTCATGGCTTCTTTGATGGAAGCTGTGGAGGAGGCGCAGACCAATGAGATAAAGTTCTTTACTCAGAAAGGTTTGTACACCCACAGGATACTAAGCCATATGGGAATAGATGGTTTAGACACGGATATCAGGCTGTTCAGGCAAGAGAATACCCCCGGTTCAATTCAACAGGCAGTTCAGCTACAGGAGGCGAGAGACCGGTTATTTGAGAATGTGAGGGATTTTGTGGAACGAGAACATGACCTTTATGCCAGGGCACCCACCGAGGATATGATGGAGAGATACCTTAAGAATGCCAAACTTGGTGAATTGGAAAAGAGCGACTACGATAGGATGTATGTAATCGTTCGGAAGATGGCAAAGCGCCTCAGTGATATTTATTCACGAAGAATGAGGAGCTTCAGAAGAGGTCATCTTGATGCCAGGAAGACACTGAGGAAGAACATGGCATACGAAGGAATTCCTTTTGATATCAAATGGAAAAAGAAGAAAATTGACCGTCCTGATGTCATTGTTATCTGTGATGTCAGTCGCTCCGTGGCAACCGTAGTACGGTTCTTTTTGCTCTTAGTTTATAGTTTGAACAAGGCGATCATCAAGACAAGGAGTTTCATTTTCTGCTCTAACATCATAGAGGCAAGCTCTGTCTTTGATGACTATCCTGTACAAGAGGCTGTTGCCAAACTGCAGACCGGAACAGGTTTGGATATCGAGTTAGGTTCCACTGATTACGGGAGAGCATTCCTTGACTTCAGAAAAAACTGGCTTGATGCTGTCACCAGAAAAACATCGGTCATCATCCTTGGAGACGCACGGAATAATTATGGTGATCCCCAGACTGCGACTCTCAGCTTGATTCGAAAGAGAAGTAAAAGGGTCATCTGGCTTAATCCGGAGAGCCGAGCATTCTGGGGGACGGGCGACTCAGAGATGAAGAAATACCTTCCCTACTGTAACATTGCCAGGGAATGTAACACCCTTAGCCATCTGGAGAGAGCTATCGATTCCCTGTTGTAAATTTGCGACATAGTTACTGCGAAGCGATGTGGTAGATGTCCGCGCGATGAGTCAACAAAAGGCGGATTGTTTAACCATGCGTGATGGGGGATTCCTGGGGGCTGGAGTTCCTTGCTAGTATGAGTCACGAGCCACGACTCTCGATTTTATAAGCATTATCGTGGTGCTATAATCTCGATGAAGATAGCGGATTAAGGGAGTAAATTGCCCGGAAAAATTATCAAAATTGAAACGCATCCCTCCAGATGCGTGGGATGCTTGCTCTGTCAGTTAATATGCTCGTTCAGTTATGAAAAAATGTTCAACCCATCCAAATCCAGGATAGTGATCGAGCGTGGCGATGACGGTTTCAAAATTAGCTTTACAGATGAATGTACCCTTTGCGGTCGCTGTGCCCAATTCTGTGTTTATAACGCTTTAGAAGCTAAAAGAGGTAATTGAATGGAAATTGGTGGCTACGCAGGCAATATTCTTCACGTCGACTTGACCAAGAATGAGGTCAAAAAGGAGCCGGTTGCTCCAGAGCTAGCAAAGGCTTTCATCGGAGGACTTGGATTCAGCGTGAAGCTCGCCTACGAGCACATAAAACCGGGGATAGAGCCGCTCTCTCCCGAAAACACCATTATAATCGGTGCCGGTCCACTTGTGGGAACGATAGCACCAGGGTCATCAAGAATATATGCGGCAGCAAAATTTCCGATAAACAACGCAATCGGGTGGGCAGGCGCCGGGGGGATGACTTTTGGCGCCATGCTGAAGAATGCCGGATACGATAACGTGGTCATAAAAGGTCGTGCCAGCAGACCTGTTTACCTCAAGATATTTGATGACGATGTCGAGATTTGTGATGCTGGAGAGCTCTGGGGGAAGGGCATCGAAGAAACTTCCGAGCAACTATGGGCTAAATTTAGCTGGCCGGCGGGTATAATCGCCATCGGTCAAGCAGGCGAGAATTCGGTCAAGTTCGCCATGTCCTTTGTGGACAATGCATCAACGCTTGGCAGAGGCGGGTTCGGTGCGGTGATGGGGTCAAAAAACCTGAAGGCGGTTATCGTAAAGGGCACAAAGGGAGTGAGAGTCTCGCATCCCAGAAAGTTTATGAAACTTGTTGATGGGTTACTCCAGCGGGTAAGGGGATGGGAACGCCTCAATGAATGGCATGAATTTGGGTTCTGGCTAGGTCTTCCCCTTCTGCCCAAAGAAATGTTCTACGAATTGAATAAGGGAAGGTTGAGCTGTATCTCTTGCCCCATAAGTGATAAAGATGTGGTGGAAATCAAAAAGGGGAAATTCAAGGGCTTAACAAAAGTGACCACTGCTGCCATTAATTCAGTTATGCCTATATTATTCGGTCTATCTGTTGAAGACTCTATCAAATGCATTGCTACTATGGATGATTATGGAATGGATATGTTCGAGTTCTTTTCGGTTGTTAGCTTCGTCAACGAGCTATATGGTCACGGAATGATAACCGGCGAATATATGGAATCGAAAATTGCCTTCGATTTGGAATCCCTTGAAAAATGGGCGGGAAAGGTAGCAAACAGGGAAGGGTTTGGAGATATCCTGGCAGAGGGGTTACCGGGAATTATCGACAAATTTGGCAAAGAGTCACAGAAGTTTGCTCCTCCGATGTCAAAAGGACTAAGTGTATATTCAGGTCCCACGGGTCCATTACTGTGGGACAGATTTGGCACGATGGAACTCACCCAACTGGTGAATCCGAGGGGCGCACATGTTGCCGCCGGTGGCTCACCGACGTACTATGCCATAAGACCTCTGGAGAAATTCCCGACGCATCTCGACAGGATGGGAATTCCTGAGAGTGCCGCCAGGAGAATTTTGCCACAACCTCGCGATTGGCAATGGGGATTGAAACTTGGGTTGGTCTCCCCGGAGGATAAAGCAGGCCTGAACGTGGGGAGACTGACGAGATATTCGGAGGACTGGCTCAGCGTTTTAGGTTCTTTAGGTGTATGCGCCAGAGCACAGATTAACCGGTTTTACTACGCCAATCTACTGGCGGAGCTCTATTCGGCAGCGACGGGTATCCAGATTGGTAGAGAAGAGCTCATGAAGGCTGGCGAAAGAGTCTGGAACTTGCTAAAGGCAGCTAACGTAAGGGAAGGATTTACCAGGAAGGATGATAGCTTTTCTGAAAGATGGCTGGAGGAAAAGTCGCAGTTTATAGAATATACCGGAAAAGTAAAGATCAGCGCGGAAATAGCTGACAGGTTTCTGGACGATTATTACGAAGAAAGGGGTTGGGATGTGAAAAGAGGCATACCGACAAGGGAGAAGTTGTTAGAACTGGGGTTAGAAGACGCCGCTGAAGAGATAGCGAGGGCTGTATTTTGAATTACGTCGAAATCGCCGACAGAATTTTCTTCGTTGACGGTGAAAGCGGCACCCGATACGTTTAATTAAAATTAATTTATCAGGAGGTTCTATACGATGAGTAAATTGAATTTGCGAGAAGCAGACAAACTGGAAGTTACAGTCCTGGTAGACAATTACACTGACGCACTCTTACTCCAGGGCACAGACGCCGTCAGGCGGCCACTGATTGCTCCTCCCCCTATGCTCCTGGCGGAACATGGATTATCATGTCTCCTCAAAGTCTACGCCGGCACAGAGGAGCATCTAGTGCTGTTCGACGCGGCTGTATCAACGACCTGTTTCTTTCACAATGCAGACCTTTTACAAGTAGACTTGAGCAAAATTGAGTCTGTGGCTCTGAGCCACGGTCATTTCGACCATTTTGGAGCTCTGGTAGAATTTCTAAACAAGGCTACAAAGGGAATACCCCTTGTCCTCCATCCGGACGCTTTTCTTCAGCGCCGTATCAATATCCCCGGTGTCGCACACGTGGTAGATTTTCCTGCATTGGATGAAACAGCGTTAAAGAAGACGGGAACAGCACTTCATAAAGTCAAGGAGGCTTCTACACTGGCCTCTGACCTCATCCTGGTCTTAGGGGAAGTGGAGCGAATAACCGATTTCGAGAAGGGTTTTCCCTGGGTTGAAGCGAAAATAGATGACAAGTGGGTGGTGGACCCTTTTCGTGATGACCAGGGGCTAGCAGTCAAGGTGAAGGACAGAGGACTGGTAGTCATTGGTGGATGTTCTCACGCCGGCATCATCAATACGGTCAAACATGCCCAGAAAGTTGCACAAGCGGACAAGGTTCATGCAGTGCTGGGTGGGTTTCACCTCACAGGACCGATTTTTGAGCCAATCATCGGGCCAACTATTGAAGAGATGAAGAAGATAGGACCAGATTTCGTTGCGCCCATGCATTGCACCGGGTGGAAAGCTATCACTCAATTTGCCGAGGAGATGCCGGAGCAGTTCATCCTTAATACCGTAGGCACAACCTATGTCTTCAATAATCCTGATAACCTATCTAAGTAATCAAGCCAAATTCGGTTGATGAGGCTGAGGCAATGTTCTTAATAAAAATCACAACAGGAGGTGTTGAATATGGCATTTAAATCAGCGTTTATTGCCCATGCCCCTGATGCAGATCTAGAAAAGCACAGGTGCGTAATTGAAACGTCCATGTACAAACTTTTTGTAGTGGTGGTCCACGAGCAACGTGAAGCGGTTCAGGTCTGCCAAAATCTTGTGAAAGAAGAGGGCATTCACTCAATCTTGCTCTGCCCGGGATTTACACATGGGAATGTTGCCGAGATAGCCGAAGCGGTTGGCGGAAGTGTCGGTGTTTTTGTAGCCAGGGGAGACGGTCCGAGCAGCGGGGTTACGAGAGCAGTAATGGAACGGGAAGGCTGGTTTCCAAAACAATAGTGCATTTTGTGTAAGCGCACATTTCTTGTTTTGCTAGCTAATGCGCAATAAGGCGGTTTATGCTCTTGAGGAATGATTATGTCGCTAACGAAATTCATCAGGGATGTACAGAAGAGGTATGAAGCAATTCCAGCTCCTGGTGCCATAATCTACAATGCGACAGCAGCAAAGGCTCTTCGAAAGCCTGAAGCAAAGATAGCTAATGACGTAATTGAAAAGATGGGAAGTGGGACTATTCTTGATTTAGGTTCGGGAACAGGCTATTTATCAATAGAGATTGCAAAGAGGACACCAAGCATACAGGTCTATGGCATCGATCTGAGCAGGCAAATGATCAGGATTGCAAGACGTCATGCAAGAGGTGTCGAAAATGCCCAATTTGAGTTTGGTAACGCTGCTGCCCTTCCTTTCGAGGATAACTCGATAGACCTTATCATTAGTACCGGCTCTTTACATCATTGGAAGACACCAGCCAGGGTATTTGATGAATGTTATCGTGTTCTGAAAATTGGCAAGGAAGCCTGGATATATGATGGGTGTCATGATGCCTTCAAAGACCAGACTGATAGAAATAGAATAAGAAAGGAATATGGGTTTTTGGTTTACCGAATTGGAACTAAAGTCGCTGAACTTCATGGTTTCGCCAGGGAAGAGTACGAGACCAAAATTAAAGATATTCTAGACCAAACAGAATTCAAAGATAGTTATCAGATGGAGCTAACAGACGTTTGGATGAAGATTACACTCAAGAAGCACAAGTGAACAAGTCTGCCCTTTCTCAACTGCTTCGCTGCCCGTCTTGTTCAACCGGGCAACAAGAAATCAGGGCCGAACGGCTTGACAGAAACCTCGCTCAGCGCTTATACTTATATTGTTTAACAACTAAAAAACTAAAGGCTGGGAACGGGACTAGTATGCCCTCAGCGAAGCTCAGAGAGCCGGGGAAGGTGTGAGCCGGCGCCAGCGCAGGGGTTGAATGGGCCCGGGAGCTGCAAACCGAAGGGGATTCTCCCCAAGTAGGCTTTGACGGAAAGGGTACCGTTACCAAAACCCAGGGTATCGCTTTAGGATACTGAAGCCGTACCTGAATGAGATGGTTGCCTTAAATTAACGGCAATCAATTAGGGTGGCACCGCGAAGGATAAACCTCTCGCCCCTAGGAGCGAGAGGTTTTTTTATTATCGCCATATTGGCGAAGTTAGGAAAAGTTATATGTATTACCCAACATTGGAAGAGGCTAAGAAGCATAAGAAAGAGGGTAATCTATTACCTGTTTACCGTGAAATTGTTGCCGACCTGGAGACACCAGTGTCTGCTTTCCTGAAGATTAATCGTGGTGGCTATTCTTTCCTTCTGGAAAGTGTTGAGGGTGGCCAACAAGTGGCTCGCTATAGCTTCATAGGCACCGAGCCGTACCGCGTGCTAACCGTCAGGGGAGAAGACAAAACCGACCCTCTTTCCCTTATCGGTGAGGAACTAAGCAAGTATAAGATAGTGCCAGTTGGCGGCCTTCCCCGGTTCTGCGGCGGAGCTGTGGGCTATCTGGCTTATGAAACGGTGACTCGTCTTGAGAAGTTACCCTCCCCAAGCAGTGACCCTTTGGGATTACCGGAATCGCTATTTATGTTCGTGGATACTATGCTTGTCTTTGATCATGTTACTCACAAGATTAAGGTCTTGAGCTATGTCCATCTTGATGGAGATATAGAAAAAGCCTATCAAAAGGCGGTGGACAGGATTGATGATTTGGTGGAAAGATTGAGCCAGCGAGTCCCGCCAAGCCAGCATATCAAGACTGCCACCCGGCCTGCGAGCAATAACAAGCTTTTCTCAAACTTCTCTAAGGATGAGTTCGAAGCCAGTGTGCTTAAGATAAAGCAGTATATCACCGCCGGCGAAGCTATTCAGGTGGTCTTGTCCCAACGCCTGGCTCAACCCACTGATGTTGCTCCTTTTGAAATCTATAGAGCCCTACGCACTATCAATCCCTCTCCGTATATGTTCTTTCTTGATTTTACCGACTTTCACATTATCGGGGCTTCCCCCGAGATTCTGGTGAGAGTAGAGGATGGTATGGTAATGACTCGCCCTCTGGCTGGAACCAGGCCACGAGGGAAAAATCTGGCTGAGGACGCCAGGCTCGAGCAAGAACTCCGTAGCAACGAAAAAGAGCGTGCTGAGCACATTATGCTGGTGGACTTGGGACGCAATGATATTGGACGTGTGACCGAGCCCGGGACAGTTGAGGTTAGTGACCTGATGAATGTTGAGCATTACTCCCACGTTATGCACCTGGTTACTCATGTGCAGGGCAGACTGCGGGGTGACATGACGGCATTTGATGCCCTGCGCGCCTGCTTTCCTGCAGGCACAGTATCCGGGGCACCTAAAATCCGGGCTATGGAGATAATCGCTGAGCTTGAGCCACAGAAAAGAGGACCCTATGCCGGGGCTGTGGGCTACTTCTCTTTCTCAGGTAACATGGACATGGCTATAGCCATAAGAACTATGGTGATGACAAAAGGCATCGCCTATACGCAGGCAGGAAGTGGGATTGTCTACGATAGTGTGCCTGAGCGTGAGTATGAGGAAAGTCTGAACAAGGCCCAGGCATTACTCAAAGCTATTACCCAAGCGCAGAGCTCAGAGCTGACCCCTAGGAGGAGTCATGCTGTTGCTGATTGACAACTACGACAGCTTTACCTATAACCTCTTCCAATACTTAAGTGAGCTAGGTGAGAAAGTGGTGGTAGTGCGTAATGATAAGACCACGCTTGAGGAGATTGATAAGATGAAGCCTCAGCGGATAGTTATCTCACCCGGCCCATCTACGCCGCTGAGCGCTGGCATCTCCAACGAGGTCATCAAACATTTCGGCTCTACCTTACCGATACTCGGCGTCTGCCTCGGACATCAGTGTATTGGTTATAGCTATGGTGGCTCATTTGGGCAGGCTAAGGAAATTATGCACGGCAAGTCGTCACAAATATATCATAATAGCCAGGGGGTGCTGGCCGGGCTTCCCAACCCCTTCTCCGCCATTCGCTACCATTCATTGGTAGTGCAGCGTGAGGGGCTCCCCGACTGTCTTGAAATAACGGCGTGGTCGGATGATGACACCATTATGGGTCTACGCCATCGCCAGTACCCGGTAGAGGGCGTCCAGTTTCACCCCGAATCCTTTATGACTGAGGTGGGGAAGGATTTACTGAGGAATTTTCTAACGGAAGTAAACCAAAGTGATTAAAGAAGCTATCGCCACATTAATATCTGGACGTTCGCTAACTATGGAGCAAGCGGCACAGGTCATGGAAGAAATCATGAGCGGTGAAGTCACCCCGGCTCAATTCGGTGCTTTTGTTACCGCGCTCAGGCTCAAGGGGGAAACGGTTGATGAAATCGCCGGGTTGGCTAAGACGATGAGAGCTAAAGCCATTCGCGTGACCATTGCCGAGCCAGTAGTGGATACCTGCGGCACCGGTGGCGATGGTTCAGCTACCTTCAACATCTCCACCGCTGCTGCCTTTGTCGCTGCCGGAGCCGGGCTCAAGGTAGCCAAGCATGGCAACCGTGCTATGAGCAGCCAGTGCGGCAGTGCCGATGTATTAGAAGCCTTGGGAATCAGGATTGACCTCGGTGCCGAACAGGTACAGAGGTGCCTGCAGGAAGTAGGGATAGGGTTCATGTTTGCCCCAGTATTCCATCCGGCAATGAAATATGCCGCTACTCCCAGGCGTGAAATAGGCATTCGCACCGTGTTTAACATCCTCGGTCCCCTTACCAACCCTGCTGGAGCCAGTGCTCAAGTGCTCGGTGTGCCCGATGAGCTGCTGGTGGAGAAACTAGCTCTGGTGCTTCAGAGTCTGGGCTGTCAGCGTGCCATGGTGGTCCATGGCGATGATGGCTTAGATGAAATCACGGTCACCGGGAAAACCCGGGTCTGTGAACTCAAAGACGGACGTACCATGAGCTATTCCGTTAGCCCTGAGAGCTTCGGTTTACCTAGAGCCAGCCTGGATAGCTTGCGAGGCGGTACCATTGATGAAAATGCTGCCCAGTTGCGCAATATTCTGGCCGGTACCCCTGGTCCTAAGCGAGATGTGGTGGTGATGAATGCTGCCGCCGTGCTACTAACTGGAGACAGGGTGAAAACGCTTCAACAGGGCATAAGTCTGGCTAAAGAGGTAATAGATAGCGGTCATGCTTTGACGAAGCTAGAACGGCTAATCGAGTTCAGCCAGAGCATTACACAGGGAGCATAGAATGATCTTAGACCAGATAGTCGCCGACAATCTTGAGGAACTTGAATCCAGGAAGCGTAGTTTTCCGTTAAAAGAACTGCAAACTGTCGCGCTAGAGCAGCCCTCGCCTCTCGATTTTGCTTCGGCGCTACACGGCAACCATATTAAGCTCATTGCCGAGGTCAAGAAAGCGTCACCGTCCCGGGGCATTATTCGTTCCGATTTCAACCCCGTAGCGATAGCCCAGACCTACACGGGTAATGGTGCTGCGGCTATATCGGTATTAACCGAAGCCAGATATTTCCAAGGCAGCCTCAACCACCTGAGGGACATCAGAAAGGCACTGGGGAACAGGCTGCCTCTGCTTAGAAAGGACTTCCTCTGTGACCCCTACCAGGTGTACGAATCTCGAGCTTATGGCGCTGATAGTGTGCTACTTATCGTGGCTATCCTCACACCCAAGAAACTGAAAGAGCTATTGGGGCTAAGTCATGAACTTGGTATGAGCTGTCTGGCAGAGGTGCATAATGAAGCTGAGCTTGAAATTGCCCTGAAAAGCGGAGCTAGAATCATCGGAATCAACAATCGGGACTTGACCACTCTTACCGTAGACCTGACTATTACCGAGCGTCTCCGACCACTTATCCCAAAAGACAGAACAGTGGTCAGCGAGAGCGGAATAAAAGACCGCAGCGATATGAGGAAGTTGCAAAAGTGGGGTGTTGACGCCGTTCTCATTGGTGAGTCTCTAATGTCAGCACCCAACATCGCGACCAAGATGAAGGAGTTATTGTGACCAGGATCAAGATTTGCGGGCTATCTGAGATAGAGCATGCTCTAGTGGCAGGCAAAGCCGGCGCCGGTTTCTTAGGGCTGGTTTTCGCTCCCAGTCAGCGTCAGGTCTCTCCCTCAAAAGCACTACCGCTCGTGGAAGCGGTTCACGGTCTAAGCCCCCATCCAGCTGTGGTTGGTGTTTTTGTAAATTCTGCAGTTCAGGAGGTTAACCGCATTGCTGACTATTGTCGACTGGATTGGGTGCAGCTCAGTGGTGATGAGTCCTGGCACTACTGCCGGGAGATTGAACGGCCAATCATCAAGGTCATTCATGTATCAGCCAGTGGAACAGCTAAGAAAATCCTCGCTGAGCTGGAGATAGGCTACCAGCTACGCTTAAAATATGACTTTATATGTCTTCTGGATTCGCAGGTCAGGGACACTTATGGCGGAACGGGTGAGGTCTTTGACTGGCAATTAGCCAAGGAGGTATCAGATAGATTTCCAGTGATTATCGCTGGAGGACTCACCCCAGCGAATGTTGGACAACTGGTCAAGGAGGTTCACCCCTGGGGGGTTGATGTCTCCACCGGCGTAGAGACCAATGGGAAGAAAGATAATTCAAAAATCAAAGACTTCGTTAAAGCGGTAAGGAGAGAGGAGGATATCAATCAATCTTTGGACACTAGAGTAGTATATTAAAGGGAGGTATGTCATTGCTACCTGACAACAGAGGTTACTTTGGCGACTACGGAGGGCGATTTGTTCCTGAGACTCTGGTGCGAGCCCTGGATGAGTTGGCAGCAGCCTATAAGGAGGCGAAAGCTGACGCCGCCTTCTGGGCTGAGTTCGAGTCACTGTCTCGTGATTATTCAGGACGCCCAACACCGCTCTACTTAGCGGAAAGACTAACTAAGCACTGCGGTGGTGCCCGCATCTTTCTTAAACGTGAGGACCTGGCTCATACCGGAGCTCATAAGATTAACAATGCTCTGGGACAGGGTCTCCTTGCCCAGAGAATGGGAAAACATAGAGTCATTGCTGAGACCGGAGCTGGGCAGCATGGGGTAGCTACTGCTGCTGTATGCGCCATGCTGGGACTAGACTGTGTCATCTACATGGGTGAGGAGGATATGCGCCGCCAATCACTTAATGTCTTCCGCATGAAGCTGATGGGCGCTGAGGTAAGGCCGGTTTCTGGAGGCAGCCGAACGCTAAAGGATGCCATCAACGAGGCAATAAGGGACTGGGTGACCAATGTCAGGAATACCCATTACCTTCTGGGCTCAGTAGTCGGTCCCTATCCCTATCCTCCGATGGTGCGTGACTTCCAGTCGGTAATCGGCAGGGAAACCAGAGAGCAGATTATGGCTATATGCTACCGTTTGCCTGACTATATCATCGCCTGCGTCGGTGGTGGAAGTAACGCCATTGGCATCTTTTACCCCTTTCTGGACGATAAGGATGTTAAGCTTATTGGGGTAGAAGCAGCAGGGAGGGGGATTAATACTGGCAGGCATGCTGCTCCACTAGTTGCCGGAAAAGTAGGAGTGCTCCACGGGGCAAAGTCCTATGTCCTTCAAGACAGTAACGGGCAGATTCGGGAAACGCACAGCGTCTCGGCCGGGCTTGATTACCCCGGTGTTGGTCCTGAGCATAGCTATCTCAAGGATACCGGGCGCGCCATCTATACGTCAGTAAACGATGAAGAAGCACTTGATGGTTTTCAACTGCTGTGCCGTATCGAGGGTATTACCCCTGCCTTAGAGCCAGCCCACGCTATATTCTATGCGGCTAAGATAGCAGGTTCGTTAAATGAAGAGCAAATCATCGTAGTCAACCTCTCCGGACGTGGTGATAAGGATATGGATATCGTGGTGGAAGCGTTGGGGGTGAAGCCTTGAGCCGCATAGCTTCCGTTTTTGAGCAACCGACTCACAAAGCTCTTATACCCTATATCACTGTAGGTTACCCCAGTATTGAGGCTACCTTGAAGGTGGTTCCCCTTCTTGCCTCAAATGGTTGTGATATAGTGGAGTTGGGAATACCTTTCTCTGACCCTCTGGCTGATGGTGCTACTATACAGCGGGCGAGCTTTTGTGCTTTACAGAATGGGGTTACCCCTCAGCTTTGCTTTGAGGTAGCTAAGCAACTCCATCAAGTGGTTGAAATACCCTTAGTATTCATGACCTATTTTAACCCGGTGTTTAGTTACGGCCTCGAAGAATTCTGCAGTGCCTGTACCAGCTCCGGCATCGACGGGTTAATCATCCCTGACTTACCTCCGGAGGAAGGTTCAGCACTGGAGACTATAACCCAGAAGGAAAACCTTGACCTCATTTACTTCCTGGCTCCGACCAGCACTGAAGAGCGTATCAAATTTGTAGCTGAGAGGTCTCGAGGATTTATCTACTTAGTCTCGGTAACCGGGGTTACCGGGGCCAGGGACAGACTACCAGCAGACCTGGAGGCATTTGTTGCCAGGGTGAGGGGCATTACCAGTCAGCCGCTCTGTGTTGGCTTTGGCATATCCACCCCAGAGGAGGCAAGGCGAGTAGCCAGGATAGCTGATGGGGTTATTGTCGGTAGCCGCCTGATTCAGCTTATGGAGGCTGAAGATAACTTTATGTCGTCGGTTGGCAATTTCACAAAAGGGTTAAGGCATGCCCTTAATAAGTTGCCCGAGGAGAAGCTATAAAGCTAATCAGGTTAATTAGCAGAGTGGGCTGGGACCCTACTGTCAGGGGAGACTGTAGGCTGGGGCTACCATCGCATCATAGTCTGCAAAGTACGTAAGTCACGTTAGCTTGTTTTGTTGAATCAGCTAGACATTAGTTCATTTTGTGTAAGCCCACAACATCAAGAAAATCTATGCCAGAACTATAGCGAAATGGGTGAGCTACATAGCTTGACGAAAGAATTAGCGACCACGTAGAATACCGCTTAAATAAGTAGGTTATTCTTCCGGCCAGGAAGTAGTAGTTTACGGAAGGAGAAAAACTGGGGTTACCTGGTGGTCCGGTGGTAGCCAAGGTGAGGAAAGAAATTCCAGGTCGCTTTGAACTGTTATTGAAGATGTCTTTGTATGGCTGTGATACCTGGGTAGCAATGAAGGATATTACCCAAACCGGGACGGTTATCCTTGCCAAAAACAGCGACCGACCTCTTGATGATTGCCAACCTCTGGTCTATCAGCCGAAGAAGACCTGGCCGGAAGGGAACATGCTTAAACTTGAATATAGAGAAATTCCTCAGACAAAAGTTACCTATGCTACTCTTGGCTCAAGTCCTTACTGGTGTTGGGGTTATGAAGAAGGTGTCAATGAATATGGTGTTGCGGCGGGCAATGAGGCAGTTTATACAAAACCCCTCAAGGAACTCAAGGCGGCAGAAAAGAAAGGGGCAAGAGAAGAATTAGGACTTCTGGGAATGGACTTGCTCCGGCTCGGTTTGGAAAGAGGGAAAACAGCTCGCGAGGTCCTGGAGGTAATAGCTAATCTTGTCGCTGAATATGGACAGTGGGGTGCGGGATTTCCGGGGATAAGCCATTACAAAGGGAGTTATGACAATTCTTTTCTCATTGCGGATGCAAAGGAATCCTGGATTTTAGAAACTGTCGGCCGCCGCTGGATAGCAAAGAAAATGGACTCTGGATATGGTGCTATCTCAAATGGACTGGGTATTGGAACCAAATGGGATTTGGCAAGCTCCGATATTATAGACTATGCGCTAGAAAGGGGTTGGTGGCCCATGGCAAGAAAAGAATCATTTAACTTTGCGCAAGCTTACGGTGACCGAAAAGAGAAGTTGCTCAATCTTGCCGGCTGGCGAGCTAAAAAAACTGCTGGGTTACTTGGGAAAAAGAGAGAAATTTCTTTTACCTCGATGATGCAGATAGCAAAGACACATTTCCCGCCCATCTGTATGCACAAATTGCCTTCGGGGGCAGGCTCGGTAGGAACAGCCAGTTCGGTCATCGCCATTCTTCCTGACTCCGACGATAAGTTAGTTCAATTCTGGTGGACGCCTGGCCCTCCTTGCCGTGGTATTTATGTTCCTTTCTTTATTGACGGGAATAAGATTCCGGAAATTGTTTCCCGGGCAGGGAAAGCGGGTAAAAGTGTCACCCCGGCGCCAGATGCGAAAAAGGATGAATTTTCTGCTGAGTCCTACTGGTGGCTCCTGCGGAAACTTTTTGACAACGCTAAAAGAAAAAAGGAAACGCGAAAAACTTTTGCCCATATGCAGGAAAAATGGCTAAGTGAAGTTGGGGATATTGAGAAAGAAGCCATTAGCTTGAAAAAAGATGGGGGAAAGGAAGGGTGTGCAGACATCTTGAACAATTTCACTTCGAGCTGCATAGCTGAGGTTTTAGCTATTATTTAGCCACGGATTTACACAGAAAATTCAAGAAAACTCGGACGTAGATACATACCCGTTCAGGCCCCGGGGGGCAGATTTACCTGATCTATATTTTCAAAAATAAGAAGAAAAAGGGGCTGCGCTTTTCTGCGAAAATCCGCGTGCTAAAAAATTTCTGTGTTTGTCCGTCTTAATCCGTGGCTGAAAAAGTTTTTGTGTTATTCTATAGCTAAAATGAAAATTATTATTGCACCGAATGCTTTTAAGGAAACTCTCTCCGCGGTAGAAGTGGCTGACTGCATAGAGCAGGGAATTAGAAAAATTTGGCCAGAAACCGCCATAGAAAAATCCCCCCTGGCCGATGGAGGCGATGGGACAGTTGATGCTCTTGTTTCCGCTATGGGTGGAAAGATAATCGTTAGAAAGGTGACCGGTCCGCTCGGCAAGAAAGTGACGGCGGAAATCGGGTTGCTG
>CAYVCJ010000015.1:0-20556 GCA_964450165.1 uncultured Dehalococcoidales bacterium | reverse complement strand
AGCTTTAGAAATAAATGAAATTTCTGAAAGAGTGGGAGTTACGGGACCTGCGCTGAGTTATCATCTCAATTTCCTTAATAGTTCATATTTTATACGAATAGAAGGTAACAGGGTTGATCTAACGCCGGGCGGTGTTTCTGTTGTAAGAAGCAATAAGCGGACTTAAGGTAGCGGCGAAGGGTATATGGTGCCTCCAAATTCAATTTGAGAATTATTAAAAGTTACCTCCCGAATCTGGGGATGGGGTAAGAAGAGGTATTTAAGAATGGCAATAGAGTTTTTTCTTTATAATTCACCTGCCTTCAAGAATTTTCTACAAGATAATCCTCATGAACGGGGAGAAGTAAAATTCCTGGAATCAGTTGTCGAACAAGGAATGAACGCCATCGATATTGGTGCAAATATAGGTGTTACCACTGTGGCCGTAGCAAAGCGAATAGGAGGAAAAGGTAAGCTCTATTCTTTCGAGCCAGTTCCTGAGTATTTTAATATTCTGAAGAAAAACATATCTTCTAATAGGTTAGAAAACGTTAAGGTTTGTGAACTAGCAGTGACCGATCAGGCAGGTAGAGCTTATTTCTACCAAAAGGGGCTTTCGAGTGGGATCGTTTTTGAAGAAGGAGCAAGAAAGTTCGATGTCTCCACTACTACTGTAGACAGATTCTTAAGTGAGGAGAAGATAGAGAGAATAGATTTGATTAATATGGATTGTGAAGGCAGCGAGCTATTGGTCCTTAAGGGAGCCAAAGAAACGTTGCGGAAAAACAAAGTCAAGATATTTTGTGAAATCCACCACGATTTCTTGAAACAACTGGACCAATCTATTGAAGATCTTGTCGAGTACCTTCATAGCTTGGAATTTCAGGTGCAAAATGTTTCTTTGAGTGACTTGAAGGTGGGGAATAATTTTGAAAACTGTGAATATGTTTATGCGCAGAACCTGAATGAAAGGAGGGATTATGCCTGCCTATGATTATAAATGCGAAGAATGTGGAAAGGTGTTTGAAGTTTTTCGTCGTTTCTCAGAGCTGGATGAAGAAGTGAAGTGCCCCGATTGCGGTAGCGAAAAAACAGAGAGGGTTTTCTCTATTCCTCATATTGAAGGTGAAACCGTAGCAGGCTCTGGGTATGGAAAAACTGAATCTCCTCAGGTTAGCCCAGGGTTGGGCAGAGGGTTAGGGAGAGGGCCAAGAGATGGAAGAGGTATGGGAAGGGGATGGAGGAGAAGCTAGCTAAGTTCGAATTAAAATAAAAATGACTCGGAAAGAAGGAGATGAAACTATCATGGAAATCTCTAGATGGAAAGAGGGTCTTGAACGAGAGCGTGAAATGAAGGATAGATTCTTTGCCGAACATTGGCAATCACCCATACCTCCCAAAGATCGTACGCGATTTGAAGGACTTGGTTATTTTCCTCCTGATCCCGCTTATAGATTTGAACTTGAACTTCATGAGCATGAAGAAAAGAGGGTAGTAAGGATGGCTTACACGAAGAGTCAGGAGCAAGATTTCCTTCGATGGGGTGAGTTTCGGTTCAAGGTCGGCGACAAAGAGCAGGCAATTCAGGCTTACAAAAGCGATCCCGCGGAAGAGAGGCTGTTTATTCTTTTCAGAGATGCGACTTCTGGCAAGGAAACATATGGTGCAGGGCGGTATCTCGATCTGGAACCTGATAGGGATCGAACTGTAGAAGGAGAATGGATTCTCGACCTTAACAAAGCATACAACCCATGGTGCGTGTATAGTGAAGATTACACTTGCCCTTTTGTGCCCCCGGATAACTGGATTGAAGTGCCAATACGTGCCGGTGAGAAGAACTATTCTTTGAAAGGGAGGTAAATCATGGAGCTCTTGATAGCTTTCGGCACGGATGATGGTGAGAACTTGAACAATGATCACGTAGGCATGGCGAAATATTTCCATGTTTACAGGTTCTCCAACGGCATGGAAGAGCTTGTCGAACGAAGAGAGAGTGTGAAGTTCAAGGGGGATGAATCTATGAAACATGGAGACCCAGAGAAGGCCAAGGCTACATCTTCAGTTCTGGAAAATGTGGATGTTGTTGTGGGCAGAAAATTTGGTCCTAATCTTCCGAGGTTGCTTAAGAAATTTGTCTGCATAGTGGTAAGGACAGATACCATCACTAATGCGATTGAAGCTGTCCATAACAATATGGATGCGATAGTGGAACAGAAAAATAAGGGACAGGATAGAAAACACGTTGTGTTGAAGCCATAGTTAATGGCTGTAATAAATGGGGAATGAAATAGTTATCACCGTGGGGCACAACCAATTAGAAAAAGTTTCTTAGAGAAAGAGAAGACCAGTGCTTAGGGCAGGAAAGACGAAGAAAAGTAAGAACCTGCTTGAGATGATGCTAAGACCTGTGGGGATAGTGAAAAGCGAGGCAAAGGAGGCCAACGCTGCAATGGCTGATTCACCCTTAGGGTTGGTTAGAACCAATTAGAGAAAATGGCAGTAAAAGGGCAGGGAGGCGAGTCCTAAGACTAACCAGCCCCCCAGGGACGGTTACAGGTTCAATTAAAGTATCTACGGGAGGCGAGATTGCAGTCAATATCGTTGTATCGTTATGTGGCAAGCTTAGATAATTTTGCATAGAAACTTCCCTAGTATTACAACCGTCCGTTTTGTGTAAATAGTGTTAACATCGTCTAAGTAGCTCATGGGTTTGTTGCCTGACAGTATGCTCAATTGCGAGGTGGGGGCTTTATTGCTACAATTAGCTTTGGTACTAGGTAGTCAAGCTGAAAGCCAGTTCAAAAGTTCTGGCTATTGTAACCCTAGCTCCACGGGAGGGATCGCATAGTGGTCTAGTGCGGCCGCCTGCTAAGCGGTTACCCTGAGAAATTGGGGTCGTGGGTTCAAATCCCACTCCCTCCGCCACCAGTTAAATTACTTCACGCTAGCAAGCCGCTCTTTTAAATAAGAGATCACTTTCACCGGTGTAGGGTCAACTTGATTCAGCATTGCTAAATAATAACTTGTCCAATCTCCGAGGAATACAAGACTCATCATTTGAGCCAGCTTGCCTTCGCCCTGACTATCGATAATCTCATGCTTAACTTTGGCTTTCTGTAAAATTTCGCTGGTTATTTGATAGCGAGCCAGGATTCTTGGGTGTAAGGATGGCGAGCGAAGCAAAATTACATATGTGTTATCTGCCATTTCCTTGGGGAATTCATAACCAACTACAGAATTGTGATTGAGTTCAGAGAAAGTTTCATAAAAGGCCCACGTTTTGCTATTTTCGTTGAATTGTCCCTTCCAGCGTTGCGCTACCGGGGAGAGGATACCAGCACCATAGACGACTATCAGCTTGCCAAATAACCTTTGAGCGAGCTGCTTGGCTGAATTGCGGGATGTAGGTATATTTTCTGCTAATTTTCCTAGAAGTGCTTCAAGTGCTTGAGCTGCTTCATCCAACTGGGCCGATTTACTTTCTCTAAATCCCAATCTTGCCAGCAGCGATATTAAAGGGATAAAACTGTAACCCAAGGCGGCTCTGGGTTGACAAGCATAATCTATGGTGAAAACTGGGACCTGTTTTGCTTTTGCCAAGTCCTTTAATTTGCCACCAGTGGTGATAGCTATTTTAGGACAATCTATGTCCATAGCCTGGGTAAAGTTGGAGAGCGTCTCCTCAGTGTTTCCTGAGTAGCTGGAGGCAATTACCAGAGTTCTGGAATCAACAAAAGCTGGCAGGTCGTAATCCCGATGGATGAAGATAATTGGTTTAGTTAGGTTAGAGGCAAAGCTTTCAAGTAATTGTCCACCGATAGCTGAACCCCCCATGCCACAGATGATAATCTTATCTATATTGGCGAAATTAGCTGGCAAGATAAATTCGCTACTTTTCTGCCATGCCTCACGCAATTGTTGTGGCAGCTTTCGGATGTGCCCTCGCATCCCATCAGGGTCGTGGTGCTGGTATGTTTCTAAGTCGTCAAGGTCAATCATAATCCTGCCAGCCTCTTACCTTCTTGCAGCAACTTTGTTACTTTCTCAGGGCTACCAGCCTCAGCATATATGCGAACCAATGGCTCTGTGCCTGAAAATCTGATGAGTAGCCATGATTCGTCATTCAGGAGAAAGCGAAAACCATCAGTGGCGTCTATCTTGCTTACTTTTGTATCAGCTATAGTGTTCACGGAAAGCGAAGTGAGCCGATTCGAAATTGTTTGGCGTTTGCTTTTAGGGATGTGAAAGTCGGTGCGGTCGTAGTAATGAGGGCCGACTTTACTGTAAAGATAATCGAGCAGTTGGGAAGGTGTCTTGCCTGTTTTGACCATAAAATCGAGAAAGTAAAGTCCAGCTAGGATAGCATCTCTCTCTGGAATATGCCCTCGAAAGCCATAGCCCCCGCTTTCCTCACCGCCAATCATTGCTTTCTTCTGTATCATTAGCGGAGCGACATATTTGAATCCCACCGGTGTTTCGTACACAGGAACACCGAAAATCTGTCCGAGGCGGGAAAGCATGCTGGTAGAGGTCAACGTCTTTACCATAGCACCTCGCTCACCGCAAACTTCCAATAAATAAAGACATAGCAGAGCGAAGACCTGATGTTGGTTTAGAAATGTCCCCTTCTCATCTATGATACCAATGCGGTCAGCATCTCCATCGGTAGCCAGCCCAATATCAGCCTTCTGCTCGACTATCAGTTGAGAAAGGCTGGTTAAGTTTTTAGCGATAGGCTCAGGTTGTATACCAGGGAAAAGTGGATTTCTTTCAGCGTTAATCTCGGTAATTTTCATATTCCCACTCTGCAGGATTGTCTTAAAGTATCCTGCCCCAGCTCCATACATGGAGTCAACAACTATGTTTAATTTTTCGTGACGCAGATCTTCAACATTAATAAGCTGTTTTAGATGATCGAAGTAGATAGGGCGAGGGTCTAGATAATCTATCAACCCTCTCTTTAGAGCGTTAGGCAGTGCGATTTTTTTGATTTCCCTGTTACGGACAACGGAGGCAATTTCTTTTTCTACCTCGCTAATGACCTTGTCTGAAACACTGGCGCCCTCCTTTGACCTGTATTTGAATCCATTCCACTGTCCTGGATTGTGGCTTGCGGTGATGATAATAGCCCCAGCAGCTTTAGTGGCGGTAACGGTGTAGCTTATCACTGGTGTGGGGGCTGGTTTAAGGCATAAATGGGTTCTAATGCCGTTGCCAGCAATCACCTCGGCAGCAGCGGCAGCAAAGTCTTCAGAGGCAAAACGTGTGTCATAGCCAATGATCAGTCCTCTTTGATTTAATCCCTTTCTGGTGAGGTGATTAGCTATACCCTGGGAGCAAATACGCACATTGTTGAAGGTAAAGTCTTCGGCTATAATTCCTCTCCATCCATCTGTGCCGAATCTTATCGTGTGTTCAACCATAGTTTTTCTGGGGTAGGGCTTGACAAAATTTTTTAGGGATGTTAAAGTGAGAGGTTGCTTATGCTTCTTGTTCCCTTTCATTTTTTATCAGGTCTAAATTCCCTCACTAAATATATTACAACACTTTGAAGGCCTTAGGGTAGCTTTTTGGATTTTATTTTAAGGAGTAAGAACCATGGATGTTTTGTCGATACCTGGATATAGTTTAACGAAGTCCTTTGCTAAACTTCCCGAGGTTCTTGGGGTTCCTCCTCTTGTTCGGGTTCAGTTTGATTCGTTTCGTTGGTTTCAAGAAGAAGGTTTGAAGGAGCTTTTTCAGGGAATTTCCCCTATCTTGGACCATACGCGTAATAAATTAGAGATGCACTTCGGTGACTACCAGTTCCATGAGCCAAAGCACTCTGCTGAAGAATGTCTTGCGCGAGGCATAACATATTCTTCTCCTCTCGATGTCACCGTTCAGCTAATAGTCAAAGAGACGGGAGAGATTAAGCAGCAGGAGTTATTCTTTGGCGATTTTCCGGTAATGACGAATAGAGGAACTTTTATTATTTCTGGGGTGGAACGAGTAGTAGTAAACCAATTAAGCCGCTTTCCTGGCGTTTATTTCACTTTGCAAAGGGATCCTGCCAGTGGACGTGAATTGTGTTTTGCCAAGCTTGTTGCTGAGCACGGCTCGTGGCTTGATTTTGAGACCTCTGGCAGTCATGTTATCTCAGTAAGGTTAGGTGGGAAGAGGAAAATGCTTGTTACCACTTTATTGCGTGCTATAGGCTATGAAACTGACGAAGAGCTAATTAACCAGTTCCGAGATGTAGATAATTTGCCTGATCATCCATTCATTCGCTCCACAATAGAGCGAGATCCTTTGATTAGGACTAGAGCTGATGCCTTGGTTGATATTTACCGTAAATTTTCTTCTGGTGATCCTCCTAGCCTTGAAAGTGCTCAATCATTGCTGAATAACTTCTTATTCAATCCACGGCGTTATAGCTTGGGGAAAATAGGGCGCTACAAGCTTAATAAGAAACTAGGACTTGACCTTTCTCAAGACCAGCTTGGCTTGACCCCCGAGGATCTGGTGGGAATAGTCCGTCACATTATCTTGATCAATAAGCATGAAGATATCCCCGATGACATCGATCACCTTGGCAATCGGCGGGCACAAACAGTAGGTGCCCTAACACAGAGGCAATTTCAGGTTGGGTTACTGCGGTTAGAGAAAGCTATTAAGGAAAGGATGAGCATTCTTGGTCCTGAGGAAGCGACTCCAGCTTCGTTAATTAACATTCGCCCGGTAGTAGCCACTATGAAGGAGTTCTTTGGCAGGTCTCAGCTATCTCAATTCATGGATCAAACTAATCCATTGGCTGAACTAACTCATAAACGGCGTCTCTCTGCGATGGGACCTGGAGGGTTATCGAGGGAACAGGCCGGCTTTGAAGTTCGAGACGTACATCATTCACATTATGGCCGTATTTGTCCCATAGAGACACCGGAGGGACCAAACATTGGACTCATTGGTTCGTTAGCTACTTACGCCTCGGTCAATAAGTACGGTTTTATAGAGACCCCCTACCGTAAGGTTATTCATGAGGTTCCAAATATTGAAGATCAGTTGTTGGGAAGAACAATATGGGAAGATGTGACAGACCATAGTGGTAAGGTTGTAATCCACTCAGGGACATTGATCACCAAAGGAATCGCTGGTAAGCTTGCCTCTCTCTCCATACAAACAGTTAAAATAGTCCCCTTTGTTTCCGAGCAGGTTGCTTGCTTGACTGCCGATGAAGAAGAGCAATATGCCATTGCTCAAGCCAATGCTCCTCTTAATAGCAGGAGTGAGTTTATCCAGCAAAAGGTGGAAGTTAAGAAAGGTAGCAAATATTTTAAGGAATCTGCTGATAAGGTAGATTTTATGGATGTTTCTCCCAAACAGATATTTGGTGTCGCTGCCGCTCTTATTCCATTTTTGGGACACGACGACGCTAATCGCGCTTTAATGGGGTGCAACATGCAACGCCAAGCTGTGCCTTTGTTATTTCCCCAGGCCCCCTTGGTAGCTACAGGTATGGAAAAAGAGGTAGCTAAATACAGTGCGCAGGCAATATTTTCTCCCTGTGATGGTGTAGTGGCTTCAGCCACTAGTTCGCAAATCATAATTAAGGACGGTGAAGACAAGGAACATGCTTATGAGTTGAATAAGTTTGTTAGAACTAATCAAGGAACATGTATTAACCAGTATCCCGTAGTAAGTAAGGGGGACAAGGTTGAGAAAGGACAGTCACTCGTTAATAGTTGTGCAATGGAGGGAGGGGAGCTTGCTTTGGGGCAAAATGCTGTTTGTGCCTTTATGAGTTGGCGAGGATACAATTTTGAGGATGCCATTATTATTAGTAAAAGGCTGGTCACAGACGATGTTTTCACTTCTATTCACATAGAGAAACACGAAATTGAGGCACGTGACACGAAACTTGGTCCTGAAGAAATTACCAGAGACATACCAAATGTAAGTGAAGAAAGCCTTAGCGAGCTTGATGAGCAAGGCATCATACGGATAGGAGCTGAAGTAAGCGCTAGCGATATATTGGTGGGGAAAATTACCCCTAAGGGCGAAACTGAGCCTTCTGCAGAGGAGAAGTTATTACGTGCGATATTCGGGGAAAAGACACGCCAGGTAAAGGATAGTTCTCTCAGGGTGCCGGCTGGTGAAGCGGGGAAGGTGATTGATGTAAAGGTAGTCTCTCGTGGCAGCGATGCTGAAATGCCAATCGGCGTGAATAAGATTATATGGGTATGGGTTGCGCAGAAACGCAAGATATCAGTGGGCGATAAAATGTCGGGCAGACATGGCAATAAAGGCATCGTTTCAATCATATTACCTGAAGAAGATATGCCTTACTTATCTGATGGTACACCTGTAGATATTGTCCTTAATCCTCTAGGTGTTCCATCTCGAATGAATGTGGGGCAGGTTTTGGAAGCTCATTTAGGCTGGGCAGCTCACATTCTGGGTTTCAAAGCGATTAATCCCATTTTTGATGGAATTGACATTGCTGGGATTGAAGATTATTTAGCCATGTCCTGGATAGCATGGCAAGCTGGTGCTGTCTCTCTACATCAAGATGGCTTAACTGACGGGGTAGCTGATTTTGAGAAGATCGATGCTTGGCTCACCGCTCGAGGACTTGATAGGGGAGAGATAGAGGAAGTGATCGCTGGGAAACATAAAGGAAAAGCAAGAGAAGCTGCTTTGCGTTTATGGCTCGAAGATTTAGACATAAATTCTCGGGATTTGAGAGGGGATGAATTGGAACAAAAAGTGCAGAAGACTTACAAAGAGCGAAGAGTTTATCCACCTATCTTTGGGAAAATGGAGCTCAGAGATGGCCAGACTGGGAAGTCTTTTGACCAGGCCGTGACTGTTGGTGTTGTTTATATGATGAAGTTGATACACCTTGTTTCAGACAAGGTGCATGCTCGGTCTACCGGACCGTATTCGCTTGTTACCCAGCAACCTTTAGGCGGGAAAGCTCGATTTGGAGGTCAGCGCTTCGGGGAAATGGAGGTGTGGGCGTTGGAAGGTCACGGTGCAGCTTATACACTTCAAGAAATGCTTAGTATAAAATCGGATGACATTGCTGGTCGCTCGAAAGCTTACGAAGCTATCGTTAAAGGCGAAGATATTCATCATGCTGGCATCCCCGAAGCATGTAAGGTGCTGTTTATGGAACTGCGTAGCTTAAACCTTGCCGTGGAGTTGCTTAATGAAGGAAGGAAGCAGGTAAACTTCTCTGCAGTGGACACTTCGGAAGATTCAAAGCTGGAATAAGAAATCGAGGTGTAAGAAGAAATGTCTGATTTTGATGATTTTGACGCTATTAGGATAAGCCTTGCCTCGCCAGAGCAGACCAGGAGTTGGTCTCATGGTGAAGTAACTAAGGCGGAGACCATAAATTACCGCACATTAAAGCCAGAAAGGGACGGCTTATTCTGTGAGAAGATTTTTGGTCCTGTCAAAGACTATGAGTGTCATTGCGGGCGATATAAGAAGGTACGCTACAAAGGCGTCGTCTGTGAGAAATGTGGCGTTGAGGTTGGTCCATCTAGTATGCGAAGGGAGCGCATGGGGCATATTGAGCTAGCAGCACCGGTCGCCCATATCTGGTTTACCAAACTTGTGCCCAGCCCAATCAGTCTCCTCCTCGATGTCTCGCCTCGAAACTTGGAAGGAGTTATCTACTTTGCGCGATACATCGTTATTTCCATTGAGGAGGAAGTTCGTGGGAAGAAGCTTGAGCAGCTTGATAAAGATAAAGATCGACGAATAGCCGAGCAAGAAAAGAAGGTGAACAAGCAAATTGGGAAGTTGCAAGCCAAATTGAAGGTAGCACCCGAAGATGGAGACTTGATCAAGGAGATAAATCAGCTAAGGGCTAAGATTGATGAGGATAGGGCAGAGATTGAAGAGGAATGGAAGGCGAGGAGGGAGGAAGTAAAAAGTCTGAAGAAACATCAAGTACTTACCGAGGAGAGGTATCAGGAACTCAGGGATAAACATGGTGATATTCTCCGAGTTGGCACCGGAGCTGAAGCCATTTCAGAGATATTGAAGGACGTTGACATTGATAGCTTGCATGGCCAACTTCTCGACGAATTACAGAGTGCCTCTGGGCAAAATCGTAAGAGATTAAGCAGGCGGCTACAGCTGGTGGAAGCCTTTAAAGCTAGTGGAAATAAACCTGAATGGATGGTTTTAACTGTGCTTCCGGTACTGCCTCCGGCACTTCGCCCTGTAGTTCAACTGGATGGCGGTCGCTTTGTTATCAGTGATGTTAACGACCTTTATCGACGTATCATCAATCGCAATAATCGTCTCCGTCGTCTCATAGCGTTAGGTGCGCCAGAGGTCATTATCCGTAATGAAAAGCGAATGCTACAGGAAGCCGTCGATGCTCTTATTGATAATGGGAGGAGAGGACGTCCAGTCACTACCGGAACCAGGCATGTACTGAAATCTCTATCGGCTATGCTTAAAGGGAAACAAGGTCGGTTTCGTCAGAATCTTTTGGGAAAGAGGGTGGATTATAGTGGACGTTCAGTAATCGTTGTTGGCCCCAATCTCAAGCTTCACCAATGTGGATTGCCAAGGCGCATGGCTTTGGAGCTATTTAAACCTTTTGTGATGAACAGGCTTATTGAGTCGGGCCATGCTAATAACTTAAAGGTCGCTCGCACCCTGGTGGAAAGGGGTAATCCAGAAGTTTGGGATTTGCTCAACGAAGTAGTCAAAGAGCGTCCAGTGTTACTCAATCGTGCTCCTACACTACATCGGTTGAGCATCCAGGCTTTCGAACCGGTGTTAATTGATGGTGATGCCATTCAAATTCATCCTTTGGTTTGTGCTGCCTTTAACGCTGATTTTGATGGTGACCAGATGGCAGTCCATATTCCTCTATCCAAAGCAGCGGTGGAAGAAGCCAGGAAATCTATGCTCAGTACTTTAAATATGCTGTCGCCAAGTTCTGGTGAGCCGATAGCTGTGCCTAGTTTAGATATAGTCCTCGGGTGCTATTATCTCACTGTGGTTAAGCCTGGAGCTAAAGGAACAGGAAAAGTGTTCAGTAATCTGGAGGAAGCTAGGCTTGCTTATGAGTTAGGTTTTATTGAGCTTGGTGCCCAGATTACGGTACGAGATGAGCGCTTAGAGAAAATGGAGACTACGGTGGGGCGAATTTTATTTAACGATGTGTTGCCTCCAGAGCTTCGTGTCTATGACAAAGTAATGGACAAAGCATCCTTAAAATCATTGGTGTCTGAGTGTATTCGCTTGCTGGGTGAAGAGGCTACAGCTCCTGTCCTTGATGATCTCAAACAATTGGGGTTTTACTACGCTACAAAGTCAGGTATTTCTATTGCGATAGATGATATTACTGAACCGTCCGATAAGAGTAGGCTTCTCAAGGAGGCTGAGGAGCAAATTGGCCTTGTGGAGGAACAATTCAATCAGGGATTGATTACTGAAGACGAGCTTTATGAAAATACTGTTCAGACATGGATGAAAGCCACTTATGAGATTACTGACCGTGTAGAGCAATCCTTAGACCCTCTTGGAGGAATCTCCATGATGGCTAACTCAGGAGCGAGGGGGAATATCTCTCAGATAACACAGATGGCAGGAATACGTGGGTTAATGGCCGACCCGTCTGGAAGGATAATAGATTTTCCCATTAAGTCCAGTTTTCGTGATGGCTTATCACCTATGGAATACTTTATCTCCACTCATGGTGCCCGTAAAGGATTAGCAGATACTGCCTTGAGAACGTCGGACAGCGGTTACCTTACTAGACGTCTTGTAGATGTAGCTCAGGACGTCATTATAACTGAGGAGGATTGTGGTACCACTGAAGGGGTTTGGATACTAAAGGAAACTGAGGAAGAATACTTGCCTCCGTTTAGGGAACGAATTATTGGTTATCTTGCTGCAAATAAGGTCGTTGAGCCTGGTACAGGGAGGGTAATCGTTGACCGCAACGAGGAAATTGATGAAGAGAAAGCTGAAGACATCGTTGAGGCTGATATCACTCAGGTATACGTAAGGTCTCCTCTTAGTTGCCATTCTCGGTTCGGTGTTTGTCAAAGGTGTTATGGTAGAGACTTAGCGAAAAGGAAGCTGGTAGAGCTTAACACTGCTGTAGGCATTGTTGCTGCTCAGAGCATTGGTGAACCAGGCACCCAGCTTACCCTGCGAACTTTCCATACTGGAGGTGTGGTAGGTGTTGATATCACCAGTGGGTTACCTCGTGTGGAAGAACTTCTTGAAGCGAGGATACCAAAACGTAGTGCTATCGTCTCTGAGATCGATGGCATTGCTGAAGTGGTTGCCAGTGAAGAAGAGAACGTGATTAGAGTAGTTAGTTCAGAGCTTTATCAGGACGAATACTTACTTCCTCCCGAAGCGAAATTAGCTGTGGAAGAGGGGCAGCTGGTTGACGCTGGTACTGTACTCTTTCATCCTGAAGTATCCCCGGGTAAAGCTAAGAGGAAATTGCCGATAGTGAAATCAAAGGCTATAGTAGCAAAAGCTGCGGGACAAGTCGTGATTGAGAATGATCGTCTTTACATTAGACGGAAGGAGGGGGAGGAAAAGGAGTATTTTCCACCACCTGACTTACGTTTGCTCGTTAAATCTGGTGATGAGGTAAAAGCAGGTGAACGGCTTACCGAGGGAACCGTTGACCCCCATAGCGTCTTGCGGGTTATGGGCAAGGAAGCAGTCCAGCATTATTTGATAAATGAAGTACAAAGAGTATATCGCTCCCAGGGAGTGAGTATACATGATAAGCACATTGGCATTATTGTCCGTCAGTTGTTAAGCAAAGTCAGGGTTACTTCTAGTGGAAATACAGAGCTGTTACCTGAGGAGTTGATTGACCGATTTAATTATGAAGAGGTGAATGCAAAAGTACTGGCTGAAGGTGGTGAGCCAGCGATAGCAGACGCAGTTCTTTTGGGAATGACCAGAGTTAGCTTGCATAAAGATAGCTGGTTAGCTGCAGCTTCTTTCCAGGAAACGGATCATGTCCTTCGCAACGCAGCGATCGCAGGGCAGGTAGATAGGCTTCGTGGTTTAAAGGAAAATGTTATTCTTGGTAGAGTTATCCCGGCTGGCACGTTGGGTGCCCGACAAGACGCAGTTGGCTGGCAACTAGGCACTCAGGCTTCGTCCGATAAGGAGGGAAATGGAGAATGAGGCCAGTTTCAGGCAAGCAGGTCTCTGAGGATGTACCCACTGATTTAGCTCTTCGCCCCAAGCATCTTGGTGAATTTGTTGGTCAACAGGAAGTTAAAGAGAATCTAAACATAGCCATTGCAGCGGCACAAAAACGGGGCGATCCTTTAGACCATATTCTTTTCTGTGGCCCTCCTGGACTGGGCAAAACCACGCTGGCTCACATTATCGCTGTTGAGATGGGAGTTAACATCAAGGTAAGCTCGGGACCAGCCATAGAGCGTCCTGGGGACCTGGCGGCTATTGTTACCAGCTTACGGGGCGGCGATGTTCTTTTTATTGATGAAATTCACCGGCTTAGCCATTTAGTGGAGGAAAAGCTTTACCCGGCAATGGAAGAGTTTGTTTTTGACATTTTTTTGGGCAAAGGTCCGGCAGCCAGAAGCTTACGGTTGAAGCTACCTCGTTTTACCTTAATTGGGGCTACAACGCGTTTTGCCTTGTTAAGCCCTCCGCTTCGTGACAGATTTGGAGCCACGTACCATCTTGATTTCTACGATGAATTAGCTATAAAGCTGATCCTAAAACGCGCTGCTGCTTTTCTGAAGGTATCAGTTATGGAGGAAGGGTTGGAACAGATTGCTCAGCGTGCTCGAGGGACTCCCAGGGTAGCCAACCGCCTATTGAAAAGAGTGCGAGACTATGCTCAGGTCATGGCTGATGGGGTGGTAACCAAGGAAATAGCTATCGAGGGGCTTTCAAAGCTTAAAGTGGATTCCATAGGCTTGGATGACGTAGATTGCAAAGTATTACGTGCCATTATTGATAGGTTTGATGGTGGCCCTGTGGGCTTGGAGACTATCGCTGCTTCTATTAACGAAGATGCCGATACGATTATGGATGTTTATGAGCCTTACCTTCTCCAGTTAGGCTTCCTAGAGCGTACTCCCCGGGGCAGGCTGGTTACTAAACTTGCTTATGAGCATCTAGGATTATCTTATCCTAAAATTTTTCAAGCACAAACAAGTTTGTGGAATCAAACCTAGCCGCCGAGGCAGGGTCACCTCTAGAACTGAACTGAAGAACCTGACTCAGCGTAGTTCTGGCTTCAACTGTATCCACGCTGGCATGACTAGGATGAGAAGGGAAAGGATCAGAATACTCCCAGCACCCAGGCTAATGCTTTCGCGATTTACCAGAGTTACTGCAAGTAATATCAGGCTTGCTGGAATCAGCAGAGCAACTGCTTTTTGCCACCGTTGTTTTACCCGTACGAAGGCAATGGTTGCCACAGCCAAGGTGAAGAAACTAAGCGCTAACCACAGTGTGTTCGCCTGAAGCTGCGTGCTATTGGGCAAAAATTGCCCCCCAGTGCTTGAAGAAGTCAGCCACATAAATACAACAAGAATGGGAATAAGCATAAGCAATACATAAAGCCAGTCTCGATTTGTCGTTTGCCTTACTATATAGGCAACAATAAACAAAACTAATGGGATATACACCAGTGCTGCTAACCAGGTCCAACCTTGGGGCAAATAGATTAAAAGAATACCGGTAACCATTACTGGTAGTAGATAGTATCCCAGCCAGGGGAAGAGCCACAGCGGCTGGTTATGCCGCCAACCATAGATGACCGCACAAGTTGTTGTTATCAATACCAGTAACAGGCAAATAGTGTTCTGCCAGTAGTAGGAGGCAAAGAGCGTGGCTACCAAGAAATGTGGTAAGGCGGCGAAAAAAGCGTCCTGCCAGCTCCCGTGGTTATGTACTTCACTTATTTGTTGCGCTATCAATTGAGCTGAGCCGAACTTGTCGGTGGCGAGCCTTGATGCCTCTTCTTCGTTAAGCCCGCCTTCTTTCAGCTCTTGGCTTGCATCTTCAAGGTGGGTAGAAATTTCTCGGATGGCGTCGTCTTTAACTGCAGAATCAATCTTCAGACAGTTTCTGAGGTTCTCCAGGTAACTAGCTAATTTGTCTGCCACGGCTATACTAACTTGTTCTTGGTTGTACAACTGCTCTAATCGCAGTAGAGAAATCCTCCCACACACTCAGTTTTTGGGACAACGCTCGGCGTCCGTTCCCCGTTATATGGTAATATCGCCTTTCTTGCCCAGTGGCTGACTTCTCCCAAGCACCCTTGATAAGCTTTTCTTTCTCCAGTCGGTGTAGTGCTGGATAAAGAGTTCCTTCCTTGAAATGAAAATACCCGTTGCTACGCCTATTCAGTTCCTTTATGAGCTGATAACCGTACATAGATTGAGTGTTAATCAGGCAAAGAAGCAAACACTCGGTATTGCCTTTGAGTAACTCACGTTTGTAATCCATCATCATCCCTCATTTTCATAATCCTTGGTATTCACCATACCATTGAAGAAAGCCTTTGTCAATGCTCTCCACTCTCCTTGATCCAGTTCAAATAGGGCCAGTCCTTATCGAGCGGTGGGCGATGTGCTACACTTCCAGTAAATTAATTACCGTTGGAGGCGAATTGAGGGAAGTAATTATAGCCAGTGCTGTGCGGACACCTGTGGGTAATTTGGGTGGTTCTTTACGAACTATACCAGCATATGATTTGGCTGCTCTGGTTCTCAATGAAGTGGTGAAGAGAGCCGGGATAGCTCCGAGCTTAGTTGACGAGGTAATCATGGCGCAGAATTACCAGAGTGGTGAATATGTAAATATTGCTCGGATGTCACTGCTCAAGGCTGGCTGGCCGGTGGAGATACCAGCGCTTACCATTGACCGTCGTTGCTGTGGTGGGTTTGACGCTGTGTGTCTTGCCGCGATGATGATTCAGAGTGGCAATGCCGATGTTGTGGTCGCTGGTGGTGTGGAGAGCATGAGCACGGCTGAATTTTACATAACAGGTGATGTGAGGTGGGGGTTGGGGGGAACCGCTGATATGCCTAAAGGACATGGATACAGCTCAATGTGGGGAATCCCGATGTATGACAGAATGCAGCGTGGCAGAATGATGTCTCAACCACAGGAAAGATTTGGCGTTTTGCCTACAATGATGTCCTGGGCTGAAACGGCAGCTAAGCAACATGGTATTACTCGGGAGGATGCCGATAGGTGGGCTTTACTAAGCCATCAAAGGGCGTGTGCCGCTACAGAATCGGGGAAATTTGAAGATGAAATCATTCCTGTGCAGGTTCCACAACGCAAAGGTGAACCAGTATTGGTTGCCACAGATGAGCATCCCCGCTCCGATACCAGCTTGGAAGCGCTTTCTAAGTTAAGAGCGGTTTTAAATGGGGTTTGCACTGCCGGTAATTCCTCTGGCGAAAATGATGGCGCCGCAGTGTGTGTGGTGATGTCAGCAGAGAAGGCTCGGGAAGTTGGCGTGGAGCCAATGGCTTACCTTAAATCCTTTGCCTTTAGTGGTGCTGACCCACGCTACACCTGGAAGGCGGTTCCTTCCGCGGTTAACAAGGCGTTACAAAGTGTCGGACTCTCTCTGGAACAAATTGACCTCATTGAGTTGCATGAGGCATTTGCCGCTCAGGTGCTGGCGAACTTTATCGAGTTGGGGATAACTGAAAAGGATCGTGATAGGGTGAATGTTAACGGTTCTTGTATTGCTATTGGTCATCCATTAGGTTGTACTGGTGCTAGAATCCTGACCACGCTGCTCTATGAGATGCGAAGGCGCAATGTAAGATACGGGCTTGAGGCTATTTGTGGTGGTGGGGGAATGGGTGTTTGCGGGATTCTGGAAAGGTGTTGAGTCTCATTCTCTGCCGTCATATCCTTCGTCAACAGGCAGGCTTGGCTGCTGAGCAGCTTCCAGGGCAAGCTCATCACAGCGGTTATTTTCAGTACTTCTAGCATGTCCTTTTATCCATTTGAATTCAACTTGGTGCTGGTCGCATAGTTTCAGAAGTTGTTCCCAGAGGTCAGGGTTCAACGCCCTCTCTTTCTTGTTACGCCGCCAGTTGTTTTTGCGCCATCTTTTTGCCCATCCTTCTGCTATTGCCTTGACCAGATATGCAGAATCGCTGTAGAGCGTTACCTTGCACTTCTCTTTGAGTGTCTTTAACCCGACGATCGCTGCCATTATCTCCATTCGGTTGTTAGTGGTTTTCCGATAACCCCCGGACAATTCCTTTCTATTCCCTTTATATAATAGGACTACCCCATAACCCCCCGGTCCGGGGTTCCCCAGGCAGGCACCGTCGGTGTAGATAATTATGTGTTTAAGTCGTTTCATGTAACTAAATCAATTATAACAAAAAGTTGAGCGAGCCAGGCTTTTGTTGCTATACTTATAGGCACATGGTCGATTTAGACCACTGTCAGAAAGCGTTGAGTGTATCCTTTAACAATGAAATTTTATTGATGCAAGCCCTGGTGCATAGCTCTTACTTAAATGAGAACCAGGACTTCCGTTGGCCCAGCAATGAGCGGCTGGAGTTTATTGGCGATGCCGTGCTTGGACTTGTGGTAGCTGAGAGGCTGTATAGCGAGTTTCCCGAGACGAATGAAGGATGGTTGACTACAATGCGTGCTTATCTGGTCTGTCAGGATACTTTGGCTGAGGTCGCTTCTTCCCTCAAGCTTGGTGATTGGTTGTTGATGGGGAGAGGTGAGGATGTCACCGGGGGGAGGAGCAAGCAGAGCAACCTGGCAAACGGCCTGGAAGCTCTGATTGGTGCTATATACCTTGACCAGGGATTATCTCGGGTGAAGAGATTCATCTTTGAGCAGGTCGAGCCTTTCCTGGAGAGAATAAAGAGCGGGAAGGTGAGGCTTAACTACAAAGCGTTGTTGCAGGAATTTGCTCAAAAGGAGAACATGTCGGTACCGGTTTACCGTGTGGTGAAGGTCGCTGGCCCTGAACATGACAAGCGATTTACCGTTGAGGTTATCATGGGCGCCGATGTCATAGGCGTCGGCACAGGTAAGAATAAGAAGGCTGCTGAGATGGAAGCATCACAATTAGCCTGGGCGAAAGTGAGGTATAACCATGGGTAAGCGAGATTTCAGGCGGAGAGAACCGAAAAAGCCGAAAAAGACAGCTAAGAAGGCTCAGGTAATACCGGAGATGTTGCCCCAGGTAGAGGCAGAGGTAATCAAGAAAGGAAAGAAAGAGGGCGAGGAAGAGTGAGGGGTGACAGCTTACTTAAGCCTTTATCACAGTGGCGAGCTGGCTGAGCGGGTAGAGGCTGCCAGGTCATTGTTGCAAGATTGCCACGTTTGCCCTCGCCATTGTGAGGTGGACCGGCTGAATGGTGAACTGGGTGAATGTCGCACTTCAGCGGAGATAATCATATCCAGCTACGGCCCTCATTTTGGCGAAGAGGCGCCACTGGTGGGCAGGAATGGCTCGGGCACGATATTCTTTACCAATTGCAACTTGAGGTGTGTTTTTTGCCAGAACTATTCCATAAGTCAGCTAGGTGAGGGAGAAAAGGTAAGCAAGGAAGAATTGGCTTACATGATGCTTTCCCTTCAAACCAAAGGCTGCCACAATATAAACCTGGTCTCACCTACGCATGTAGTCCCACAGATATTGGAAGCCTTAGAAATAGCGGTGAAGTCAGGGCTGCGGCTTCCTCTGGTATATAACTCCGGTGGCTACGATTCTGTAGAGACTCTCAGGTTGCTCGATGGCGTCGTTGATATTTACATGCCTGACATGAAGTATAGCGATGAAAAAACTGCCGAGAAGCTATCCGGGGTCAAGAACTATCCCGCAATAAACAGGGCAGCGGTGAAGGAAATGCATCGCCAGGTAGGTGACTTGCAAATCGACGAGGATGGGATAGCGCAACGGGGACTTCTGGTGCGACATCTGGTTTTGCCACATGGGCTGGCGGGAACAAAGGAGGTGATGGACTTCCTTGCCAATGAAGTCTCGTCCGATACTTATGTTAACATCATGGCTCAGTATCATCCGTGTTATGAAGCCTTTCAGTTTCCTAGTCTATCGCGGCGAACCTCGGCGGTGGAATTTCAGGAGGCGGTAGCGCTGGCTCGTCAGGCTGGCTTGAATCGATTAGATCAACCTCGCCCTTTGTTACTGCGACTCTGAAATGGAAATATGACTCATCTTTCAGCCAAAGTTTATGGCTCCGTGCAGGGCGTCAACTTCCGCTATTTTGTCACCCGTGAAGCTAGGTATTTGCGTTTGACAGGCTATGTTCGTAACCTGCCCGGTGGTGCTGTGGAAGTTGAGGCTGAAGGGGATAAAAATCAATTGCAAATGCTGGTTGAGCAACTAAAGATGGGTCCCCCTGGAGCTCGAGTAACAGGAGTGGAAACAAGCTGGTCAAATTACTCAGGGCAATTCACTGCCTTTGAAATAAGATATTAAGTATCTATTTCCCCTCGGTCAGCTTATTGATTATCTCGGAAACGGCAGAATACGGGTCTTTTCTCCTGTTTACAAGGTCGTCTATCACTTTTTCTACATAATCGTTTTTATTGACTTTTTGAAACACAGTGTCTATCAAAGAGGCTTTAAGCACTTCAAGTAATTCCTGTTTGTTGCTCTGTCTAACGCGGGTATCATATTTCCCTGTGGTAACCAAAAACTCCCTATGCTCGTAAATTCCTTTCATTAGTTCTTCAGTTCCCTTATCATTAATCGCTTCGGTTAGAAGAATTTTTGGCTCCCATACTCCTCGGGGGTAATCTTTCATTTGCAACATTGCTTTCAACTCAGCTTCCAGTTCATAAATGCCTTTCATGTCCGCTTTATTTATGACCAGAAGGTCAGCTATCTCGAGGATACCAGCTTTAAGTGTTTGAACCCAATCACCGCTTCCTGGCACTAATACCACAGTAGCAGTATGGACGAAATTCATTATGGCCACCTCTGCTTGTCCTACGCCTACAGTTTCCACCAGTATGATATCCTTTCCCAGAGCATCCATAATGTGGATTACATCAATAGTAGCTTTGGATAGTCCACCAAGCCATCCTCTTGTCGCAAGACTTCTGATAAACACGCCTTGGTCTGTGGCATGCCTTTGCATCCTTATTCTGTCCCCCAGTATCGCTCCACCACTGAATGGACTGGATGGGTCTATAACAATTACACCTACCGTTTTATTTTTCTTCCTGAGGCTATCGATTAGCACGTCTATCAAGGTGCTTTTCCCCGACCCTGGTGCCCCGGTAATGCCGATGATGTAGGACTTTCCTGTGTGAAGATAGAGCTTCTTCAGTTCCTCAACGGCATCAGGTGCTCCATCTTCCACGTATCTTATTAACTTTGCCGCTGCCCTTGTATTGCCTTCCAATATTTCATTTGCCAGTCTCATTTGTGGTACCTGTTCGTTCTTCGGCAAAGTGTATCTACGACTAAAGGCAAAGTCAATCATAGCTCCTTCCCTCTGTCATTGCGAGGAGCGGCTGCAAGGCACAAAGTGCCGAACAATATTAAAAATCAAAGATAAAAAATCAAAATTACAA
>CAYVCJ010000014.1:17350-21072 GCA_964450165.1 uncultured Dehalococcoidales bacterium | reverse complement strand
AGTTCACCGCTTTTTAACCAAATCTGGTCTATACGCACTTTAGATTGCTCCTAACATGCATAGAACCAACAGCAGGGCGCTAACCGCTAGTATCCCTCCCCAGACAGGGGTATTCCAGGCAAAGATTTTGCTTCCATCGAGTGGTGGAAAGGGCAGGAGGTTGAATACTGCTAGCCACAGATTGATAACCATTCCATAATAGCCAATGAGCTCTACAAGTCCGCTGCTATAGCTGGCGATGGCATAGAATATGAGAGCTAAGATGATATTAGCTGATGGACCAGCTACGCTGATTAAGCCGCTTTCTCTTCTCGAAGTATAGGATAGGATATAGACAGCTCCGGGGGCGGCAAAGAGAAACCCTATCGGGCTGAACATGCTAATGAAGGCACAAATTAAGGCGATGATAAGCCCGGTTTGCCACAATCTGAACTCAGCGCGAAAGCCAAGCTTTTGAGCCACAAACTTGTGGGAGAGTTCGTGGCATATAAATCCGGCACCGAGGGCGATGAGGGCTATAATGAAGCCTGGAAGGCTGAGGGAGTGGAACAGAACCAAATCGAAACAGAAGCCGAGGACAAGCCAGGAGATAAGGAGGTCTCGAATCTCAATGTTACTTGTGTGCATCTGGTCAATTATAGGCGGGGATGATGAGCAATTCAATTACTTGAATTTTGAGCTTGATGGTAAGCAGTATGGTGGTGGCATATAATTACATGATGTAATTATGGAAACAGAGGGCTTAATGAAAGTGAGGACGTGGTTTTTAGAGACGAGACCTTCATTCTTGCTTCTTTCCATTGTACTGGCGTTCTTAGGCACTGCCATAGCCTGGTATGATGGAGCTATTCATCTTGGTTATGCATTTCTGGCTTGCCTCGGATTGCTTTTATGTCACATCAGCGTAAATGTGCTTAATGAGTACTTTGATTACAAAAGTGGAATAGATTTTGGGACAAAAAGGACGCCATTTAGCGGAGGCAGTGGCATCCTTCCATAATTTTGCTCATTTGCTGTGTTCATTCATGGAGCAGTAGGCGATAAGAGTTTAGGTGGCAAACAAGGAAACATATATTCGTAATATATTCTCTTCCATAGCTGGTAATTATGATTTTCTTAACAGCTTGCTCAGCTTTAATAGGGATAAATATTGGAGGAAATTTGCTGTTTCCAAGATTGAGCCTGAAGCTGGAGAGCAAGTTCTTGATGTAGCTACTGGAACTGGTGCTTTGGCTTTGGAATTGGCTAGGAAGATTGGTAAAGAGGGTAAAGTTGTTGGGGTTGATTTTTCTGTAGAGATGCTTGGTAGAGCGCAAAATAAGCTGGCAAAAACGCGGTGCCACAATCTGGAGTTTATCTGTGCCAAGGCGGAAGTTCTCCCCTTTCCAGACAACGCCTTTGACTGTGTTGGCACTAGCTTTGCCTTGAGAAATGTGACAAAGGTTGAACAAACGGTTCGAGAAATGACTAGAGTGTTAAAGACGGGAGGAAAGCTGCTTTGCCTTGAGTTTAGCCAACCCCAGTATAAGGTATTTAGGCGGATTTATTACTTTTACATTTTTCATATTCTACCCTTTCTCGGACAGGCTATATCAAGGAATAAAGAAGCGTATGCTTATCTTCCGGGTTCAATAGTAGAATTCTCCAGCACCCTTGAATTGAAACAGATTATGGAAAAAGTAGGGCTAGAGAATATTGTAGCTTATCCACTCACTCTCGGGATAGCCACAACTTATATGGCGGTCAAAAAGGCAACATCCAATTGTGAAGAAAAATTGAGCCTAAAGAGAAAGAAGTAGAAAGGAGGGATGCAGTGAAGTTAAAAGTATGGTTCCTTGAGACTAGACCTCAATTCCTGCTTCTTTCCGTTGTGCTGGCGTTTCTGGGTACCTCTATAGCCTGGCATGATGGTGCTGTTCATCTTGGGTATGCATTTCTGGCTTGCCTCGGATTGCTTTTATGTCACATCAGCGTAAATGTGCTTAATGAGTACTTTGATTACAAAAGTGGAATAGATTTTGGGACAAAAAAGACGCCATTTAGCGGAGGCAGTGGCATTCTTCCGGCGAGGCTTCTCAATCCAAAACATGTTTTCTGGTTCGGGCTGCTCTCCTTTTTACTGGCTGTGCCCATAGGTATTTATTTTGTGGTTACTGTGGGCTGGCTGCTGCTGCCGGTGATTTTGATAGGGGCAATATGTATTCTGCTTTACACGCCTTTCTTGACCAGGCTGGGATGGCCTGAGTGGGGCCCAGGAGTAGGGTTGGGAACCTTGCCTATCATGGGTTTTTATTTTATTCAGACCTCCACTTATACCCTTCCAGCGATTGTAGCAGCTATCCCATCCGGCATTCTGGTGCATAACTTGCTCTTGTTAAACGAGTTTCCTGATGCAGAAGCTGATAGAGAAGCAGGTAGAAAAACATTGCCTATTACTATAGGAAAGGCGAGGGCTAGTATTCTATATTCAGTTTTCACTTCAATTGTTTATTTATGGATAATCGGCGCTGTAGTAGCAGGACTAATGCCACTCTTCTCATTGATAGCCTTACTGACACTTCCTATCGCGGTAAGAGCTATTCAGGGTGCCATTAAATACCGGGGGAAAATAGAACAATTAATACCAGCTATGAGAGATAACGTTCTCGTCGTTCTTTTAACTCAAGTATTCTTAGGTGTTGGCTATATCCTTTCCGGGATTTTGTAACTTGGAGCTAAATTTGATTCTCGATACAGTATTCTCGCAAGCCATTTAACGCAGCGAAAAATTCTCTCATCATCACAGTTACGGGATACATTCCCTTATGGGTCACATTTATTTCTCCATCTTTTTCTTGAATCAGCCCGAAGAGCTTGAGGAACAATAGTTCCTTTTCTAGCTTTTGATGTATGTTGGCGTTAAACCTTTTGTGGAATTTCCTGTTGTCTAATCTCATTCCGAATAGCTTTGATAAGAGGTAATAATAAAGCAATTCATGCTCTGATAGCTTTCTCCACCGGATTATAGGCAGTTTACCTTGCGTTAAAAGTTCCTCATATCTATTCAGCGAGAATGAATTTGTGTAGAAATTGCCATTGAAGAGACTTGCCGAGCCTGCTCCTAGGCCGATGTAATCATCGAAGTTAATTATGTATTCATCTATTATCCTTTCACCTTTAGAGAAACACCATGCTGTTGAGGGGAGATAATTATCGCCATAAATATCTCTTAGGATGACACTATAGAATGCCTTCTCTCTAGATGTATCTACCTGATTAAATCTCCGTTCCAAAGTGTTTTTCTTATGTGGAGAGGGCATTAGTGGATAAAATGTAACTTGGTTTACTCTTAAGCCTTTGAGAGTCTCTATGTCTGCCTCGAATATCTCGATGGATTGCGAAGGGAAGTTAAATATAAGGTCGAGGTTCAAAGTATCGAATTTACCATTAGCGATGGAAATTTTCTCTCTTATTTCTTCTCCAGAGCAGAATGCTCTTCCCATTGATTTCAATATGCTGTCATTAAAGCTCTGCACTCCTATGGATAGCCTGTTGACACCTGCCTCTTTTAGGAGATTTACGTTTTCTTCATTCACTTCCCGGGGTGTGGTTTCCACAGAGATTTGCTTTACCTCAAACTTTTCCTTGAGGTAACTTATAAATCCGAGTAGCTCATCGATCATCACAGTTGGCGTTCCACCGCCGAAGTAAAAGTTGGAGAACTTGAATCCCCTTTGAATATA
>CAYVCJ010000014.1:12323-17250 GCA_964450165.1 uncultured Dehalococcoidales bacterium | reverse complement strand
CATATTCCTGAAGCTATTAGCCAGAAAGCCAGAAAACCAAGCGCTCCATTTAACATTTCTATCTCCTCCTTTTTGATATACCGGTTAAGCCATGTGATATAATACCGCCTTGTTGTACCTATTGACAATTAGCAGTATCAATGTAATTATGTTTAGGCAATGGCTACATAGTAAGCCGATGTATCGTGGAGTCAAGTTATGCCTGAAGTTAGCAAGAGAGTAAGGATAGCCGTTGATGGTATGGGGGGCGATTATGCCCCTGGGGAGGTAGTTAAAGGAGCAGTTTATGCTGCGCAAAAAGACGATATGGAAGTTATTTTAACTGGCCCACTGAGCATACTGGAAGGCGAATTAGCTAAATATCGGTTATCCGATGATTTGCCCATCAGGTGTGTTGAAGCCAGTGAGGTCATCGAGGAGGGTGAATCGCCAGCTTTAGCAATTCGCCATAAACGCAATTCTTCCATAGTCATAGCTACCAAGCTGGTGAAGTCGGGTGAGGCGGATGCGGTAGTCAGTGCTGGTTCTACGGGAGCTACGGCCGCTAGTGCCATGGTGTATCTAGGCATGATTGAAGGAGTGGAGCGTCCTGCAATTGCTGCTCCTCTTAAAGGCTTGGGTCCTGATACGATAATAGTGGACATCGGAGGAAATGTTGACTGTAAACCGTATCAATTCTTATCATTTGCCATTGTTGGTGCTGTCTATGCTAGAAAGTTGTTTAATATTGCCGATCCGACAGTGGGGTTATTAAGCAACGGAGCGGAAGAGGGAAAGGGGAGTGAAGCAGTGCGTGAGGCTTATTCGCTTCTTAAGAATAGTGGATTGAATTTTGTTGGCAATGTGGAAGGCAGCGATATCTTCAGTGGGCGAGCGAATGTTGTTGTCTGTGATGGCTTTGTGGGCAATGTGCTTATTAAGTTTTATGAAAGTCTGGGGATTTATGCGCTGGCTTTTATAAAGCGAAAGCTGAGGAAGTATCCTCTGGCAGGGAGCGTAGCTAATTTGCTGTTTAATAAGATATTTCCGGTGACCAAGTTGGCTTATGAGGGTGAAGAAGAGGGTGGTGGTATTTTATGGGGCATTGATGGAGTTGTCAGGATAGCGCATGGCGCTTGTCGAGCTCCCCACATAGCTCATGCTATAGCAAGCGCCAGGAATACTGTGAAAGTTGATATTATTGGTTCCTTAAAATCGGAATTGACCAAATTTAGGGCAGAAAATAAATTATGAGGAGGTAACTTATGTCGATTGAAGAGCAGTTGAAGGATATTATCGCTAATATTGTCCATGTCGATAAGAGCATTATTAAAAGAGAGGGCACCTTTAAGGAGATAAATGCCGATTCGTTGGATATAGTGCAAATACTGCTTAATGTGGAGGAGACTTTCGATATTGAGATTCCTGACGAAGACGCTGAGCAATTTCAAACCCTGGGTGATTTTGTTGACTATGTAGAACGCCGTGTAACGGCGAAAGAGAAAGCATGATGCAACCTCTGAAAGGTAAGTTAGCCCTGGTAACAGGCAGTGGCAGGGGGATTGGTAGGGCTATTGCTTTGAAGCTTGCTTCTCAAGGCAGCGATGTTATCGTTAATTTCTTTCGTCGCCGTGATGCTGCGGAACAGACAGCTAAGGACATCCAGGACATGGGGGTGAAAGCTAAAGTTATCAGGGCAAACGTGGGAGACCCGGCAAAGATAGACGAGATGTTTGATGTGATTAGTAATGATTTTGGCTATCTGGATATTCTGATTAATAATGCTGCTTCAGGTGTAGGTCGCCCGGTAATGGATATAGATGTTAAAGCTTGGGATTGGACTATGGATATAAATGCTAGAGCTCTTTTGCTTTGTGCCCAGCGAGCAGCCAAACTTATGGAGGGGAGAGATGGCAAAATAGTGAGTATATCCAGCCTGGGTTCATTTCTTGCTTGGCCTACTTACGCTGCTGTGGGAGTATCTAAAGCAGCTCTGGAAGCTTTGACTCGCTATTTAGCGGTGGAGTTAGCCCCTAGAGGTATCTGTGCTAATGCTGTCGCTGCTTCTGCCGTCCTCACCGATGCATTGAAGTTCTACATAAAGGAACAAGAGGCAGCTCGCCACCAGGCAACACCAGCGGGAAGGATGGTAACTCCTGAGGATGTTGCTAACGCGGTGGCTTTCTTGTGTGGCGAGGATGCTTTTATGATAAGAGGACAGACGATTATTGTTGATGGTGGCACATCTGTGGCTCCGTTTAGTTCTCTAGGAGGTATAAACGTATGAACGTACCACAAGTTGTAGTTACCGGGATGGGCACCATTAACCCTTTGGGTTTGAATGTGGAGGAGTTTTGGCAAGGATTGGCTGCTGGTAAATGTGGGATTGGCTCTATTACCCGCTTTGATGCCACTGATTTCCGTGTGAAAGTAGATGCTGAGGTGAAAGGATTTGATCCTACAAAGTATATGGATTTGAAGGCAGTGGATCGCAGTCCAAGAGCAGTTCAACTTGTTGTTGGTGCGGCTAATGAAGCGGTAGCCTCAGCCAAATTGGATATGACGCAAGAGTGCCCTGAGAGAGTTGGTGTTAGCGTTGCTGCTATGGTTGGAAGTGACTATATAGTGAAGCAAAATGAATTGATTAATAGGAGAGGACCGAGAAGGGCTGACCCTCTTTTTATTACCAAGGCAAGTCCCAGTGGGGGAGCCATGGTTATAGGAATGATGCTTGGGGCTAAGGGGCCTAACTCTAGTGTGAATACTCTCTGTGCCAGTGGAGCTGATGCCATAGGAACGGCGCTGAATTTCATACGTTTGGGATATGCTGACGTTATGATAGCTGGTGGTGCTGACTCTAGCTTAGACCTGGTCAGCATAGCTGGCATAGACATCCTCGGTGCCTTATCTCGAGAGTCGGACCCACTTAAAGCTTCCCGTCCATTTGATGCTAACCGCGACGGTTTTGTCTATGGTGAAGGGGCAGGGTTGGTTATTTTGGAGACTTACGAACATGCCAAAAAGAGAAGTGCCCCCATATTAGCTAAGGTCGCTGGTGCTGCTTGGTCTTTTGATGCCTTTGACCAAACTGCTCCTGCCCCAGAATCGGAGGCTTATGCTATGAAGATGGCACTTGAAAATGCCGGGATGAAGCCTGAAGAGGTTGATTATATCAATGCGCATGGCACCAGCACCAAACTAAATGATGCTTGCGAAACTAAGGCGATTAAAATGGTTTTCGGCGAAAATGCTTACAAAATCCCCATAAGCTCAACCAAGTCTATGATTGGGCATGTTATAATCGCTGCTGGTGCCATTGAAACTATTGCTGCGATACTGGTTATGAACAACGGGATTATCCACCCCACCATAAATTACGAAACTCCTGACCCGGAGTGTGACCTGGACTATGTTCCCAATGTAGCGCGCCCGGCAAAAGTGGATACTTGCCTGACTAACAGCTTCGGTTTGGGTGGGGAGAACTGTTGTCTGGTTCTGAAACGCTGTAACGGCTGAGAGTAAGGAGCCCTTCTAATTGTGGGAGTCTAGTATTTCTTGGCAAGGAATACTCTGCTGCTGGTCAGGTCGTTCAGAAAACTTTTGAGCACCGATACGTATTCGTCCGTCTCAGGGCGGTCAAACCGCACCACTTTATCAGCTATTTTCTGGCAATAATCGCAATAAGCACATCCCGAAGGGCAATCCTGCTTCTTAAAGAAATCAATAAACCCTTCTAGAGCCTGGTTATCAATATAGACCTTTGGCCGCGAGTCTATCCTGGTGGTTTGTGTGCTGGCTAAGACGGGGTCAGCATAATCAATTTTTGGTTTAGGAACATACAGGATGTCATAGAGGTTTCCCTGGTATTGACGGGATGAATATGCCTCAGTGGCATTTATAATCCACTCCGAGGGCATCGCCCTGCCGGCGATTTTAAAGAAATCAATGCCTATTTCCTCGTAGAGGTGAATGTCATCAGGTCTTATCCAGCGGGACTTAATAAATTGAGAGACATCGCGGAACCTTTCCAGAGTGCAGTGAGTTACGCAGTAATCCATATAGAAGCCATTAAGCGAGTTGTGGTTTTGACTAGCGTGACCTAAAGTATCGTAGTGATAGTACTCGTAGGGACACTGGTAGAGGCAAAGGCTGTTTGTCAGTGCCCCGAGTTCACACTTCACTGCACTTCTGATAGCCCGAAGTAACCTAAAATCCCGGTTTACATTGCTGTGGAGAATGATGGAATCCGCTCCCAGGGACTCAAATAACTTAGCCCGGGCCACGCTGTCCACATGAGCTATGGTCGATATTTCCACTTTAAGGTGGGGGAACTGGCGCTTTATCAACTCCGCCAAGTAGGGAATAGCTACGGTAACGCGGTCTACTCCAGCATTACTGAGCCACTCTAGGTGTCTAAGTAGTTCGTCATGAGTATCCTCATCCCACTCCATGTTCCCCATGCTCGGGGCATTTAGAAGGTAATTGAAGGTTAATCCTGCAGAGTGAGCTAGCTTGACATACTCCTCTGCCTGTTCTGCTGGCACCTGGGAAATATCGGGTCCTGACCCTCCGCTGCCCAGTATTGATGTCGGTAGAACACCGTATATCTGAATATCGGCCCTGATCTCGCTTAGAGGCGCTAGCAGCTTCCAATCCCAATTCGTTGGTATTAATAACTGCATGTTTGTCCTGCTTTGAAGAGGATGTTGATCATAGATTTTAGCGAGGGAATAATTTATGCCTGATGCATAGCATTGCGATATACTAATAGGGTGCAAAGAGTTTGTCAAGAGGGCAACCCAGTGTTTAGCTGGTATACTGTGAGGAGGTAATATGAATCTAAAACAAATGCTGGAAATAACCGCTAGTGAAGTGCCCCAAAAAGAAGCTATTATCCTTGGTTCTCAGAGGGTTACTTACGGGGAGTTGGATGAAACTTCTAACAGGG
>CAYVCJ010000014.1:0-12223 GCA_964450165.1 uncultured Dehalococcoidales bacterium | reverse complement strand
TCGATATAAAAGATGAAGACGAAGTTTCTATCATATATACCTCCGGCGTATTAGGGAAGCAAAAGGGTGTAGTACATACCCATGCTTCCCTTATGGGCCCCCTTAATATAATTTCCGCAGGCCTAGGACGAGTCAGAGAAGATGTGGTTATAGATACGGTTCCTTTCTTCTATCTTTTTGGTTTGGGCGAGGTCCTTTTCGTGTCTATTATGAAAGGCTCCACCTTGATAATCATCCCTCATTTCACACCCAGGGTTGTTCTAGAGAGTATAGAGAAGGAAAGAGGAAGCGTTATTTATGGAGTTCCAGCAATACATAATAGTTTAGCTATGTTGAAGGATGAAGTCATCAACAATTATGACCTCAGTTCATTAAGAGTAGCTTCTAGTGCCGGGGCAAAATCCTCCCCTCTTCTTATGAAAATGCTGGAGGATAAATTCAAGTTAACATTCTGTGAGGCATATGGTCTTTCGGAACTTTTCGTTGTTTCTATTAGCACTGTGGATAACCATAAACTGGGAACGGTAGGAAAGCCAATTTGTGACATTAAGATAGTAGATGATAGCGGTAGGGAAGTTCCTCAAGGCGAGCCAGGAGAAGCTGTTTTTAGCGTCCCCTGGGCAATGAAGGAATATTACAAAGCCCCTGACCTTACCCCCCAGGTTCTTAAAGATGGTTGGTTTTATACCGGGGATTTGGTCAAGATGGGTGAAGATGGTTATCTTGAATATGTGGAAAAGAAATCCTTCATAATAGTGACCCAGTCAGGACTTAAAATCTCCCCCTGGGAAGTGGAGGATGTGCTTTTAAGACACCCCGGCGTAGCTGAGGCAGCCTATGTAGGGGTCAATGACGGGCGGGGAGGACAAGTCCCCACTGCTTTTATGGTAACCAAAGAGGGACAAGGTGCTACTGCAGACGAAATAGTCAGTTTTTGTCGCCAAAACCTGGCTGATTTTAAGCTGCCCAAGAAAATTGAGTTCGTAGATAGTATACCCAAGACTGGCTCGGGGAAGATTGACAGACGGCGACTCAAAGAAGGAGTACCGTAGAGTATTGACAATAGTGGACCCACTTGCTAATGTTGCCTAGCCTTCAGTTATCCCTTAATTATGAAGGAAATGTAATTTGAAGATACTTCTTGTTTATCCGCAATATCCAGATGCATTCTGGAGTTTTAAGTACGCTTTAAGATTCATTTCGAAAAAGGCGGCTTTTCCTCCTTTGGGATTACTCACTGTAGCTGCTATGCTTCCTGAAGAGTGGCAGCAAAAGCTCGTGGATATGAACATAACAGCCTTAACCGACGAGGACATTAAATGGGCAGATTATGTATTTATCAGTGCTATGATTGTCCAGCAGGAATCGGTGAAGGAAGTTATTGCCCGATGTGGGGAACTCCATACTAAAATAGTTGCTGGTGGCCCCCTTTTTACCACTGGATATGAACAGTTTAACCTTGGTGATGTAAACCATCTTGTGCTTGGTGAGGCCGAAGATACACTGCCACTTTTCCTGGAAGATTTGCAGAAGGGATGTGCTCAGCATGTTTATGAATCTAGCGAGCACCCCGACATAGCAAAAACACCTATCCCACTTTGGGAGCTTATTGACATGAAAAAGTATGCTTCAATGAATGTCCAGTATTCTCGAGGCTGCCCTTTCAATTGTGAATTTTGCGATATTATCATCTTAAATGGGCACAAACCACGGACAAAGGATAAAGACCAGCTAGTAGCTGAATTTGATGAACTATATTGCCAGGGATGGCGAGGCAGTGTATTTATTGTTGATGATAATTTTATCGGCAATAAGAAGAAATTAAAGGCGGAAACGCTCCCAGCAATGGTTGAATGGTCTCAGAAGAGAAAACACCCCTTCAGGTTCTTTACTGAGGCATCTGTAAACCTTGCCGATGATGAGCAGCTGATGCAATTGATGACTGAAGCAGGCTTTGATACAGTGTTTGTTGGTATTGAAACCCCTAATGAAGAGAGCCTGGTTGAATGTAGCAAGTTTCAAAATGTGAATCGTGATTTGGTAGCCTCAGTTAAGAAGATGCAAAACTATGGACTGCAGGTGCAGGGCGGCTTTATTGTTGGCTTTGACAGCGATCCCATTTCAATTTTCAAGAGTCAGATCAGCTTCATTCAGAGGAGTGGAATCGTTACTGCAATGGTTGGTTTGCTAAACGCTCCTCCAGGCACGAGACTATACCACCGACTGAAAAAGGAAAACCGTTTATTGCCAGGCGGTTCTGGCGACAATACCGATGGTTCACTCAATTTCATTCCTAAGATGAACCGTGAAACTCTCATTACTGGCTATAAAAATGTGGTAAAGACAATTTATTCAGCCAAACCGTATTATGAGCGAGTTAAGACGTTTCTGGAAGAATATAAACCTCACAAACCTCTAAGAGTGAGGAGGGCCAAACTCCACTTTTACGAGATTAAAGCACTTATCAAATCAATGTGGGTTTTAGGCGTCAAGGAAAAAGGGAGGAGACATTACTGGGGGCTTTTCAGTTCCACCTTGCTCAGAAAACCCCGCCTGTTTCCTTTATTCATAACTCTTGCTGTCTACGGATTCCACTTCCGCAAGGTTGCTGAGAAAATACAGTAGCATTCCAATTTTGGCTCTCTATTACTGGATTAACCTCGTATTACATCTTTTTATACTTGTTCCCACAACGAGTGGGTGGTTTGTGGAGTAAGATGGGTGGGTGAAGCGACTTAGTCAGGCGCCACTGTAGAATCCGAGGTCAATAAGCCCTTGCCCGGTGTGAATTGCTGTTGGTGCTAGGCCTTCAAGAACATAAAATTCCTCACACTGAAACTGGGATAACATCATCTTTTTTAGCTCTTCAGCTTGCTGAGGAGCCCTGGTGTGAGTTATAGCGGCGTATATCTTTTTATTTCCCGCCCTTTCCTTAGCTACGCTGACCATTTTCTCCATTATTTGCTTTTTGGTTTTGACTCTTGCCACCGGTTTTATAACTCCCTCTGCAATCTCAAGGAGGGCTCTAAAGCTGCTTACCTGTTGTGCTTCAGCCCAGGACTTAGCCTGGCATATGCGTCCTCCTTCATCTAAATAGAAAAGTGTATCTGGTGCGGTGAGGTGGGTTATTCGTTGTATTAGATAGTTGACTTGCTCCACAACCTCCTCTATGTTTTTGCCTTGTTTTGCTGCCTTAGCTGCCGCTAAAGCGATAAGCGCAAGCCCTGATCCACCTGTGCGTGAATCTACCACCTCAATCGTAGTTTTGGATAGTTCTTTTTGAGCTATTTCTTTAGCCTGCATAGCTACTGTGTATGCTGCGGTGAAACCCGAGCTCGCAGAGATATATAGGATAGCTTCACTACCTTGGCTTACCTCTTGGAAAGCGTGCAAGCATTCTCCTACGGGGAACGGCGTCATTGTGGGCAGATTCTCCTTTTTATCTACTCGGGCATAAAGGTCTTCCATATCTATTTCTGTGTCCAGGTAGTCTTTGCCATCCATGATGATGTGGAATGGTATTAAGTTGATATTAAATTTCCGTGCTATTTCTGGTGACATGTTGCTTGCTGTATCAGTGATGACTGCTACCTTATTCACAACCGGCCTCCTTGTTACTCAACGATTCATATAGTTAGCCGCTGCTGTAAAACCCAAAGTCAATAAGCCCCTGTCCGGTATGAACTACTGTCATTGGCAAGCCTTCAAAAACATAAAGTTCCTCACAGTGAAACTGGGATAACAACATCTTTTTTAGCTCTTCAGCTTGCTGCGGAGCTTTATTGTGAGTCATAGCGACGTGTATCTTCTTATTTCCCACCCTTTCCTTAGCTATGCTGACCATTTTCTCCAGTATCTCGGTTTTGGTTTTGACTCTTGCCACCGGTTTTATAACTCCTTCTGCAATCTCAAGGAGGGCTCTAAAGCTGCTTACCTGTTGTGCTTCAGCCCAGGACTTAGCCTGGCATATGCGTCCTCCTTCATCTAAATAGAAAAGTGTATCTGGTGCGGTGAGGTGGGTTATTCGTTGTATTAGATAGTTGACTTGCTCCACAACCTCTTCTATGTTTTTGCCTTGTTTTGCTGTATTAGCTGCTGCTAAAGCGATAATTGCAAGTCCTGATCCAGCGGTGTGCGAGTCAATCACTTCAATGGTAGTTTTGGGCAGTTCTTTTTGAGCTATTTCCTTAGCCTGTAGGGCCGCGTCATACCCCCCACTCATCCCTGTTGTGACGGAGATATGAATGATAGAGGCGGCGTTTTGGCTTAGCTCTTGATAGACTTGCAGGAACTCCTTCGGAGAAGCAAATGAAGTCGTAGGTAAGTTTTCCTTTTTAGCTACTCGGGCATAGAGGTCTTCCATATCTACTTCTGTGTCCAGGTAGTCTTTGTCATCCATGAGGATGTGGAATGGTATTAACTTAATGCCAAATTTTCGTGCTATTTCCTGTGCCATGTTGCTTCCTGTATCAGTCATAACAGCTACTTTTCTCATGGTAGGCTCCTTTCCTGGTGCATCGCTGCCCAATATGTCGCAGTCCGATGTATTATAGGGGGTAAGATATTTTTGTCAAGACTTGATTTACAGCTTAATCGGGGATTTGTCTATGTCACCACTGAACGAACATCGGCATGATTACGTGGACATAGTTGTCCACGCCGATAGGACGGATGACGCCGGGACTTGATGGGGTGGTGACTTCCAGGGCGACCTGAGCTTGATGGACGACATTTAAGACATCGCCGAGATACTTTACATTGAAGGCGATTTTAGCCTCCTCTCCCTCAACAAGTGCGTCGGCTTCGCTGACATTGCTTCCTATTTCCTCTGCCTGGGCAGAGGCGGTTATCCTTCCAGGGGTGAGTTCATTCCCAGGGGTGATGGTTAGTCGGACAATGCCGCTGGTATCGCGAGCAAATACTGAGGATATTTTGGTAATTCGCAGAAAATCATTGATGTCTATCACAGCCCTTGTAGTATAGCTTTCCGGGATAACCTGGGAATAGTTGGGGAAGGAACCCTGGATAAGCTGCGAGACTATTTGGGCATCTTTAAGCTTGAAGCAAACCTGGCTTTTCTGCTGGTTCATAGCCATTTCCACTGGCTCTTCTTGATCACTGAGAAGGCGGTTTAACTCGTTAAGGGTTCTTGCCGGGATAATTGCCGTGTTCTTCTGCTCCACTGGTGCGAACAGGTTTATTTTGTGGACTGCTAATCTGAAACCATCAGCGGCTGCTAAAGTAAGCTGGTCTCCTTCAAACTCACAGTGAACGCCGGTCAGCATTGGCCGTGATTCCTCGACAGCAGCGGCGAAGGAGACCTGCGCAATTCCCTCTCTGAGCGCATTTGCTTCGAGAGTGGTGGTTAGGTCGCCGCTTACCTCAGGGACTGGTGGAAAATCTTCGGCGTCAATGCCATTGATGCGAGCTTCAAAGCGCCCGCTTTTGAGCTCAACGGTATGGCTTTTGACAGGGAGTGTGATCTCAATTAAGTCGCTGGGTAAGGAATTGATGAAGTCAATTAGTAGTCGGGCGGGAACAGTTATGCTTCCTTCTTGTTCCACTTTGGCGCCAATCCAGCAGGTAGTAGCCATCTCTAGGTTGGTGGCGGCTAGCTTAAGGCGAGATGGCTCAGCGGTAAGGAGGATATTTTGAGTGATAGGTAGAGTAGACCTGGTAGCTACAGCTCTGCCTACTATGCTCAGCCCTTTGTTCAGGTTTTGTTGAAGACAAGACAACTTCATTAGAAATACCTGCTAAACAGTATACTATCAGCGGTTGCAATGGTCAATAAGTCAATTATGGAACTGATTTAATATTTTCCTTGCCCTTTGTGCCGCTTCACCACGATGGCTGAGTTGATTTTTGATCTCTAAAGGGATCTCAGCCATGGTCTTGGCAAGTTTGGGAAGGTAGAAAATGGGGTCATAACCAAAGCCATTTTTCCCTTTAGCCTCAAAGGCGATGATGCCAGGGCATTTACCTTGACATAATTCTAACTTACCTTCCGGCGTGGCAATGGCGATGATGCATTTGAAATGAGCAGTTCGCCTATTCCATGGGATGCCATCCATCATTGCTAATAGCTTTGTTACTCTGTCGGCATCAGTGGCATTCTCTCCAGCAAAGCGGGCTGAGTGGATGCCTGGCTTGCCCTGTAGGGCATCTACCTCCAGCCCTGAATCATCGGCGAGGGTGATAAGTTGGCTCAATTTAGCATAGGTAGTAGCTTTCATTTCAGCATTTTGTGCATAGGTATTTCCTGACTCGGTGGTGACTTTGCTTATCCCCTGTTCGGATAACGTAACTATTTGATATCCAAGGTTATCGAGAAGAAGGCGATATTCCCTGATTTTCCCGGGATTGCTGCTAGCAAGGAGGAGCCTGGGCATTTAGCCTATCAAACGCTCTGGAATCTTGGAGCCAGTTTCTTCATCACTTCAGGCATGGTGGTATATTCCATTTGCTCGAGTGGCAGACGGTGTGGCTCAAAGGGCCCCATACGTCGCAGGAAGTCAGCAATGAGATTTGCCTGATGGCGGGCTTCATCAAACGCGGGGTCATCGAAAAGGTCATTGGCACCGATGAGCTTTCCCTCGGTTATTTGAAAGCCAGCAGCTATCACTCGCGGTGGACCATCAAAGCGTGTTGCTCTGGCATTGTGAAAGGGAACTGCCATCAGGGGACCGTGGTGGGAGCCTCTCATCCATCCTTCAACTATGTTTGGTGAAGCAAAAGGCTCGAGTATCTCACCTACGGCGGGGAATTTACCTTGGGCCCTGACGATGCAGACGGGGTCATCTTTGCCTATATACCTGCCAGCAATGAGAGCCAGATGCTGGGTAGAGCAAGCAGCGGCGATTTCATCACTTTCCTTGTGGAATACGTTGGTAACGGCATAACGACTTGGCGAGCCTAAGAAAACAAGCATATCATAAATTTCCTCAGGAGCATTGAACTTTATTTTCTTAGCTTCCAGAACATCCTCAACTTCGAAGGCAAAGCCTGAATGCATGTTAGAGGCAATTACCAGCCCGATGGTATTGAATGGGTCAGCGAATATTTTATACAGTGGTAAGTTCCAGGCACCTGAAGCGGTCTTATCTGCCATGAAGATAATCACAGTTTCTGCTTGACGCTCGGTAAATTGCATTTCAGCGACACCTGGTCCCATCCCTCTGACATTCCCTGAGAAAGCATCGGCGAGAAGATCCTGTCCAGCGCCGTGAAGCTTTAGCTTCTTGGCAACCTCGGTGCATTCTACAAAGGTGTCCCAGGCTAATTTATGGATTTGTTCATTATCTTCGCCCTTCTGGTGAGTCATTATCAATTGGGCATCGTCCCCACAGGCGGTGACATAATAATCGATGAGCAGCCCTTGCTTTTTGGCGCTCTCCATGCATTCCCTTGCCTTCTGCAACACGTCGGGATGAGAGCTGGAGTGTCCTACATAGCCGCCAACATCTGCTTTGATGACGCTCAAAGTTACTTCCATTACACCCTCCTTTGTTTAATAATCTATGCCTTTACGCGCTAATATCCCTTTGTCGTAGGGATGCTTTACTTTGGTCATATTGGTAACCAGGTCAGCTAATTCGATGAGCTTATCATCAGCATATCGCCCGGTGAGGATAAGCTCTACGTTTTTGGGTTTTTCCTTTATTAGCTTTATCACTTCGTCAGTAGTGATTAAATTCCAGGCTGTTGCTACATTAACCTCATCCAAGATTACTATATCATACTCATTGCTGAATATCACTTCTTTAGCCATCTGCAAAGCTTTCCTTGCCTCTTCCTTTTCTGCTTCAGTGACATTATTCGGGTCAACAAAGCTCTCCAGACCGAAGTTAGCGAATTTGATATTTGGTAGTTGGGGCAAAGCCTTCCGCTCCCCGTAAGGGAAGCCACCTTTCATAAAGTAAATAATAAATACCTTAAAAGCATGCCCTGAAGCTCTGAGGGCGATACCTAAAGCAGCTGATGTCTTCCCTTTGCCGTCACCGGTGAAGATTTCTACCAGACCCTTACCAGTTGCTTCACTATTTGCTGCTGATGTGTCACCCAGTGACATTTAGCTAGTCTAACAAGGTGGAAGGTAGAAATCAAGGTGACCGTTTACCTTGGCTAGCTTTGGGATGAAGATTAGTCCTTCTTTACCATCCCCTAGAGCTTCCGTCATGTTCTGGTGATAGAGAAAAGCAGTATAGGCTGCTGTGGCAGCATCACAAAGGTTATGGTCGAATAACTCAAAGTACGGACTAAGGGCAGGCAGAAGGTTTGCTAGCCGTTGCCTGAGGAAAGATATGCCTTCCTGTGTGGTCTTCCTGGGTATAGCTTTACCAAATAAGCAGGTGTTGGTGGCGTAGGGGTAAACTTCAATGACGTTAAATCCCTGTTGGCAAAATTTGTTCTTAAGGCTGATGCCACGATAAATCAGCCCTTTGATAAATGTTTCTTTGGTTGTGGGATAGCAGGGAATCCCATGGTGTCTCAATTCCCGGTCACATTTTCTGTTTTTCTCACTGGATTTTGGCTGGCAAGGACAACTTCTTTCAAGACAACACATCCCCAGAGGTAAACTTAGAGGAGCATCGATGGCTATCACTTGTGGAGAATAAAGATTTTGGATGGTGATAACATCATCATCAGTGGCTATGAAGCCAAAATAGATGAGTTGTAATTCGTCATCCAGAGCCAGGCAGGCACTGGGTTTAGCTGTGGTGGAAGTTAGATCGATGCCGAAAAACAGTTGATGCTGCTTGACGGAGCCCATCCTGAGTATTGCGGGATTACTTTGCTTTGCTCGCAATGATGCAGGGGAAGAGCTCAGAATGGCAGGAAGGGAAGGGTTGGTAGTGGTACGGGATTGGGTTGGCATTGCTAGTTTTTGCCCAGTCGTTTTAGTATCTCTCTGGCGGCTACTGCGCCTGATGCTGAAGCCTGGACCAAGCCTCGACTTATGCCAGTGCCATCGCCAGCAGCGAACATGTTGCCAATTTCGGTCTCCAAACAAGGAGTAAGTTTTAACTGGCTGGAATAAAACTTGACCTCTATCCCATAAAGTAAGGTATGAGGTGAGGCAACCCCAGGAGTTAATTTGTCCATTGCCTGAAGCATCTCCACTATCCCCGTAAGATAGCGATAGGGGAGAACAAAGCTCAAATCTCCTGCTGTTGCTGCTTTCAAGCTAGGCTTGGTGAGGCAATGGTCGATGCGGCTTTGCGTTGAACGCCGACCATCCATTAAGTCCCCGAATCGCTGTATCAAAACACCGCCGCTAAGGATGTTAGCCAGGCGTGCCAGATACTTGCCATAGGCAATTGGCTCGTGGAAAGGCTTGGTAAACGTCGTGCTTACCAATATGGCAAAGTTATTGTTTTTTGTTTTGTATTCTGTATAGCCAATGCCATTTACAGTGACCACCGGGTCGGGACCTCCGGTAGATTCCATGATTACCTCGCCACCGGGACACATGCAAAATGTTCTTACTCGGTCATCGAAACTGGGAGAGTAAAATTCAAGCTTCGCTTCGTATAACACGGAAGTTAGTTCTTCCATAATCACTAATGGGACTTCCACCCTTACGCCCACATCGATGGGATTGGAGTTGACGCTGAGCTTGAGCCGTTCAGCTTCGCTAACTAACCATTCTGCCCCTTCTCTGCCCGGTGCTAAGATCAAGTAGCGACAATCGCATCGTTCTCCATCATCGGTTTCGATTGCCCTTACAATATTATCCTCGACTATGATGGTCTTGACCGCTGTCATTAACTTTATATCTACTCGCGAAGATAGGTATTTTTTCATTGTTTTTAACGTCTGGCGACAACTTTCTGTTCCTAAATGCCGTAACTTGACAGGGGTCAGTCTGAGTCCAGCTAAGGTTGCCTGACGCTCCAGCTCGATTACTTTCTCACCTACACCATAAACCTTATGGGGAGTACCAAATTTGAGGTAAATTGAGTCAACGTAATCAACCATGTTTTTTGCTTGTTCCATTCCAATTAGCTCTTTAAGGTGTCCGCCGATTTCGGTGGATAAGGTCAACTTACCATCGCTGAAGGCACCAGCACCCCCAAATCCGCTTACCAAGTGGCATGGAGAGCAGTAAACGCAATGATCAACCCCTCTTTGGACGGGGCAAATACGCGCATCAGTGTCCTTGCCTTTATCCAGGAGCAACACATCAAGCCCGGCATTGGCTAGTTCTAAGGCGGCAAAAATGCCTGCTGGACCAGCACCCACTATGATAACATCATATTTTCTAGCCATCGATATTCACTCCGGTGGTTATCAAGGTAATTCGTACCACTGCTGAATTTTAAGGTTTGTCAGGCTATTCGTCAATCAAGTACACTGAATACCTTGGTGACAAGCATTTCTTCGTTGTCATTGCGAGGCATAAAGTGCCGAAGCAATCGACAAGCTAAATCCTAAACAAATCCTAATATCTAAATCCAAAGTTCAAAACCCTTTTGGGCATTGGGATTTTGGTCATTTGATATTGTTTAGTATTTGGAATTTCATCAGGGGATTGCTTCGCTCCACGCGCAATGACAGGAGAGGGTTCTATTGCGGCGTCACAAGCATGTAGGAAGTCACTTATCTACCTAAGCGTGCTCGTCAAATGCGGGAATTTTTCAGATAGACCCTATTGACAAGTGGCTATGCGCTGTTATATTTTGATTCTAAGCGCACCAATGTCTGATGGTTAAGTTTGAAAATCGAAGCGCTAATAAATAAAGAAGGAGGGACGAAAGATGGAGATTCAAGACGATGAAAAGGTAGAAGTCAAGCCAACATGGAAATTAGCCTGGGGGCTGTGGTGGAAGATGTTCCTTATCACGCTGGGGATATGGGTGGTAATTGCCCTGATAGCGTGGTTTACAGTACTGGGAGCGCTGCTAGCACCGCTATTTGCTCTGTTTGGCGCCTTTGGCTAGATAATATATTGGGCCTGTTTGTGACTGGCTTGTAATAATTGTGCCCATTAGCAAGCGGGCAAGGATAGCTGATTCGGGTTCTGCTCTATTTTGTGTGGAGCAGACGAGGAGGTATTGTGTTTTGTAGAAATTGTGGCAAGGAACTGATAGGGACTCCTGAAATTTGTCCTGAGTGTGGAGCTAAGCCGATGAGCGGCACCAGTTTTTGCTCTAATTGTGGTGCGGCGACAACCGAGCTAACCGAGATATGTCCGAAATGTGGTGCTCGAATGGCAGGAGCGGCAGCGAAGCCGATAGCAGGAGATATATCACCAAAGTCAAGACTTGCTATTACGTTGCTTGCTTTCTTCCTTGGGACGCTCGGTGTCCATCGGTTCTATCTAGGTAAGATTGGAACAGCGGTTGGGATGCTTATCTTGGGTATTGTTGGATGGGCTACTATTTGGATATTCGGACTTGGCTTCATATTTCTCACGGCTGTAGGGATTTGGGCTCTCATCGACTTTATATTTGCCGTTTCGGGGCGCATGAGAGATACGGAAGGTAAACTTATTGAGAAGTGGTAGGGCTAAAAACAACAGGCTAAACACGGAAACTTTGAAAATCTCTAGTAGAGTATAAGGCTAGAGCGAATTACCGTAGTATTTAGAAGGAGGAGCTATGTTTTGTAGAAATTGTGGCAAAGAATTGACTGGAAGTCCTGAAATGTGTCCTGAGTGTGGGGCTAAGCCGATGAGTGGTACCAGTTACTGTCCTAATTGTGGTGCGCCAACAACCGAGCTAACCGAGATATGTCCTAAGTGCGGTGCCAGGGTAGCAGGCAAAGTGGTGGCGAAAGCAGGTGGCACCTGGATGCCGCTCACGGCAGGAATACTTGATTTAGTTGCTGGAGTCCCTGCCTTGATTAGTGGCATAGCACTTGTCGCAGGTTTAGGCATGCTTGGGGGGCTTATTGGAGGGCTTGGTGGTATTCCTGGGGTTGGTGCAATAGGTGCAATAATTAGTGCGATAGCTGTGCCGATGATTATCTTCGCCATAATAGCCATAGTAGGCGGGGTTTTTGCCATTAGGAAAAAAATGTGGGGCCTAGCATTAGCTGGCTCAATCTGCGCCCTTTTCACTCCTGCCTGGATTTTGGGAATAGTGGCGATTGTGTTTACCGTAATGGGAAAGAAGCATTTCAAGTAGGGTATAGCCGGGCTGCACAATTAGGAATCATCGTAGATAATCTTCTGTAGAAATTGCGGCAAGGAACTGATAGGAAGTCCTGAAATTTGCCC
>CAYVCJ010000013.1:0-22641 GCA_964450165.1 uncultured Dehalococcoidales bacterium | reverse complement strand
ACCGCCCGTCAGGCTGCTATCTATGCAGGCATCCCTAAAGAAACACCCTCTTATACGGTAAATAAAGTCTGCGCCTCAGGCTTGAAAGCCATTACGTTGGGAGCTGAGGCGATAATGCTTGGCGAAGCAGACGTTGTCGTTGCTGGAGGAATGGAGAGCATGAGTCACTGTCCCTATATCCTTCCCAAAGCTCGTTGGGGCTACAGGATGAGCATCAACGCCAGAGCAGACATTATAGACCTCATGGTGCTTGACGGACTGTGGGAGACATTCTACGGCTATCATATCGGTAATACCGCAGAAAACATCGCGTCCAAATACAATATAAGCCGGACCCAGCAAGATGAAGTGGGATTCCTTAGCCACCAGCGAGCCAAAACAGCTATAAGAGAAGGAATTTTCAAACAGGAAATCGCTCCTGTGCCTGTTCCACAGAGAAAAGGAGGACCACCAATTCACTTCGACACCGATGAACGTCCTATGGACACAAGCCTTCAAAGAATGGCTTTGCTGCCTCCGGTGTTTCACAGAAGTGGAACGGTTACCGCAGGTAATTCCTCAGGCATAAATGATGCCGCAGCGGCGGTGGTACTTATGTCAAGCAGTAAAGCCAAATCCTTGGGGCTCGAGCCCTGGGTAACTATCAGAGCTTACGCGTCCGGGGCTGTAGATCCAGCCTATATGGGACTCGGAGCCGGGACAGCAATAAAAAAAGCCCTCAAAAAAGCAAGGCTTACCATTAGCGATATGGACCTCATCGAACTTAACGAAGTCTTCGCTGCCCAGATTATCGCCTGTATGAGAGAGCTTGATATAAGCTGGGATATCACCAATCCCCATGGGGGCGGTATCGCCCTGGGACATCCCCTTGGCGCAACAGGAGCAAGATTAGTGGTTACCGCTATGCACGATATGAAGCGAAGAAACTTGCATTACGGGCTCGTGGCTATACCTGTCGGTGGAGGACAGGGGATGGCAGCGATACTGGAGAGGACAACATAATCATTTGCCCTTCTTACAATAGTCAAGGCACCAAATAGCATTGGGACGCTCAGGACGATTACAAGCACCCCGCCAGTTCCACATGCAACTATCACATAGGATAATATTCTTGCCCAACGCCTTTCTAATTCTAACTTTGACTCGGTACGCCCAGTTTGGTCCCTCGGTGCCCATAGTGGAATTGAGATTCCTCACATCTCCTTGGACAAAGTGGCTAAGAATTCCGCGTTATTCCTCGTCTTAGATATCCTGGTCAACAACCTCTCTGTGGCTTCGCTGGGGTTAGGAGAATCATCAGCTAGCATCGAAACTACACGCCTGAGCAGCCATATTTGCTTTACAGTATTTTCATCCAGAAGAAGCTCTTCCCGCCTCGTTCCACTGGGAATTATGTTTATTGCCGGGAAAATCCTCTTCTCTGCCAATTTTCTATCTAAATGAAGCTCCATATTCCCTGTTCCTTTAAACTCCTCATATATGAGCTCATCCATACGACTGCCGGTATCCACCAGGCAGGTAGCAATGACTGTTAAGCTACCCCCTTCCTCAGTATTGCGGGCAGTTCCGAAGAACCGCTTCGGAGGATATAAAGCCCCTGAGTCAAGACCACCAGACAAAGTGCGGCCGCTGACAGGCATCGCTAAATTGTAAGCTCTAGTAAGACGAGTAATGCCATCGAGGAGGATAACCACATCCTTGTTCAGTTCCGCTAATCTTTTCGCCCTCTCCAATGCCAACTCAGCCACACGAGTCTGATTCTCCACTGGCTCATCAAAGGTAGCAGCAATAACCTCAGCTTCCACTGACCTCTTCATATCAGTTACTTCCTCAGGCCTCTCTCCAATCAGGCAAACCATAAGGTGAATATCATTGTAATTGGTAATAATAGCGTTGGCAATCTTCTTCAAGAGCACTGTTTTACCCGCTTTAGGAGGTGAGACTATCAGGCCTCTCTGCCCCCTACCTATGGGAGCCACCAGATTAACCAACCGGGTAGACAGTTCAGCTTGGGTCGTTTCTAAGTTAATCAACTTGTCGGGGAAGGTGGGCGTCAAAGAGCCAAAAGTGGCACGCTCCCTGACTATTTCAGGGTCAAGCCCATTGACGCTTTCCACACGAAGTAACCCATAATATTTTTCGCTATCCTTAGGCGCTCTAGCTTCTCCACAAATATAATCGCCGTTCTTCAAGTTGAACCGGCGAACTTGAGAATTAGATACATAGATGTCGTTAGCACCACGCAAAAAACTATCTTGCCGTAAGAACCCATAACCCTCATTCATAATCTCCAATACGCCGCTGACAAACAAATTACCTTGCTGCGTTGCCTGAGATTGCAGGATATGCCGAATAAGTTCCGCTTTTTTCAGCGAAGAATATCCAGTAATGCCACCTTCCTTGGCCATCGCCTCCAATTCGTCACGAGTTTTATCCTCAAGTTCAGTCATGCTTACCATAGCAACCTCCTCAATCCTTCATCACCTTTGACCAGTCATCCATGAATCGCTTAACTCCAATGTCAGTCAAAGGATGCTGTATCATTTGGAGCAGCACCCTGTAGGGCACGGTAGCAATATGCGCGCCGGCTTTCGCCGCCACCAGACAATGCTGCGGATGTCTAATACTCGCTGCTATCACCTGAGCGGGGAGTTGATAGAAACGTAAGAATTTAACAATATCCTCCACTACCTTCATGCCATCCTCACCAATATCATCAAGCCTGCCTACGAAAGGGCTCACAAAGCTAGCTCCTGCAGCCACCCCCAATAGAGCCTGATTTAAAGAAAAACATAAGGTGAAGTTCACCTTAATGCCTTCTTTAGATAACACCGAAGTAGCTTCCACTCCTTCAAGGTTAGCTGGTATTTTCACTACGATATTCTCTGCCCATTTAGCTACTCCCCTGGCCTCATCAATCATCCCAGAAGCATCCTGGCTTAACACCTCGGTAGATACCGGCCCAGGAACGACAGAGCATATCTCTTTAACCAACTTTTGATAATCAACCTTCCCCTCCCTGGATATTAAGCTAGGATTGGTAGTCACCCCGCTGACCACTCCCAGTCTCACCCCGTGGCGAATGTGCTCTATATTGGCGGTATCCAAGAATAATCTCATCGTCTAATTCGAAGGCAAGGTTATTTGAGCGCCCTCAACAAGCGTCTCTTTAGCTGCCCTGATAAAGTCCACAAAAAGTGGATGAGGACTGTCAGGGCGGGATTTAAATTCAGGATGGAACTGACAAGCGACCATCCAGGGATGGTTCTTCAGTTCCACGATTTCCACCAATTTCCCGTCCGGTGAAAGTCCACTAAGTATAAGCCCCGCTTCCTCCAACAGCTGGCGAAAGCGATTATTAAACTCAAAACGATGGCGATGTCTCTCATAAGCTATCTCACTATTATAAGCCTGAGCTGCCTTTGTACCGGGCACCAAGCAGCAGGGATAAGTTCCCAAACGCATTGTTCCCCCCTTCTCAGTAATATCACGCTGCTCAGGGAGCAAATCAATCACAGGGTAAGAGGTATCAGTATCAAACTCTGTAGAGTTGGCTTGCGTATTATGAAACACATGGCGGGCAAATTCAATAACCATAACCTGCATGCCAAGGCACAAGCCCAGGTAAGGAATTCCCTTCTCCCTGGCAAACTTAGCTGTCTCTATCATGCCTTCGATACCTCTATAACCAAAACCACCAGGCACCACTATTCCCTGAATTTGCCTCAGCTTATCATCATTGCCATCATCCAATCCCTCCGAGCTAAGCCATTCTATCTTCACATCCAAATTGTGCGCTAAAGCTGCATGACGTAATGCCTCCCGCACCGAGTAATAGGCATCATGAAGCTCAACATACTTCCCCACTAGACCAATGACCACCGGGTCCTTAGGAGCTTTCAACCTGGCGACCATTCCACTCCAATCATCCAAACTAGCCTCCTTAGCCTCCAGTCCCAAACGATTGACAATGAAGTTTCCCAACCCATATTCCTCCAGCATCAAGGGCACTTCATAAATAGTCTCACTGGTAACCAAGGGGATAACTGCTTCTTTTGGCACATCGCAGAAAAGCGATATCTTATCCTTTATCCCTTCCGATATCTCCCTATCACTGCGACACAGGATAACATCGGGCTGAATACCAATCCTCCGTAGTTCATTGACACTATGTTGTGTAGGCTTGGTCTTTAACTCGTCCGTAGCAGCAATGTAAGGTAGAAAAGTAACATGTACATACAACACATTATCTCTTCCCTCTTCCCTCCTCATCTGGCGAATGGCTTCAAGAAACGGCTGTCCTTCAATATCACCAACCGTGCCACCAACTTCAACTATGACTACATCGGCATTAGATATTTCAGCTACTTGCCTGATACGCCTTTTTATTTCGTTTGTTACATGAGGTACTATTTGAATAGTGCCGCCCAAAAAATCACCTCTCCTTTCATTGGTGATAATTGTAGAGTATATTTCACCCGAGGTAACGTTTGAGGCTTGGGTTAACTCCACGCCGATAAATCTTTCATAATGCCCCAAATCTAAATCAGTTTCAGCTCCATCCTGAGTAACAAACACCTCACCATGTTGATATGGAGACATCGTCCCCGGGTCAACATTCAGATAAGGGTCAAGCTTTTGTGCCAAAACGGAAATTGAGCGACTTTTCAATACCTTACCAATGGAAGCTACCGATATCCCCTTACCAACAGAACTAATTACACCACCGGTAACAAAGATATACTTAGCCACTATTTATAATGAACCTAGTTAAATAAAGAAACAATGTGCTGTCCTACAGCTATGAGACAAGTTGACTCTTGTTTATTATAAGAAGTGCATAACAAGTTTGTCAAGAAATGCGGTCTACATCAATTTCCTTAAGAACGGTTTAAGAAAGTGGTGAGCTAGCGATAACACCACAACACGTGTTGCCACCCCGATCATAGCATCCCGTGTAAAACCCATAATGGCAACACCCAAAGCAGTAGCTGCCGCAGCTGGAAAACATAGTTTTTCCAAGGCAACTTGAATTTCTCGGTCATCTACCACCCCTTTCAAATATTAATGATTAGTTTGGCAAAACTCACTGTAAAGTCTCTCCACACAGCTATGGCAGTATTCCAATAGCAGGGACGGTGTTTATCAATTTCACAGTTGAAGCACATACCCAATTACGATAGAATACGGATGATCGGGAAATGCGGATAACTGGGGGTAAAGCCAAGGGAATACAATTAAAGACATTACAAAACCGCTCACTTCGACCAACTACTGATTTAGTGAGGCAAGCAATTTTTTCTATCCTGCAGAACATACCCAGTGATTGGCGTCGCATTGCTGACTTGTATGCCGGCACCGGGGCTCTGGGCATCGAGGCTCTAAGCCGCGACGCAGAGTGGGTTGATTTCGTTGACCAAAGCAAAAAATGCTGTGACCTCATCAAACATAACCTGGGAAAGACAGGATTTTCGGACAGAGCTCATGTTTATTGTTGCAACATGAACAAAGCAGTTACACTTCTCAACAGCAATTACGATGTTGTTTTTCTCGACCCGCCATACTCACTTTCATCTATGGACAACGTGGTAGCAACCATAGCCAAATCAGAGCTTATAGGAGCCAATTCTACGGTAGTGCTTTGCCACACAAAACGCTTTTCACCAAATCCTGTCTATGGTAAACTATATCTAGTTAAGCAATTCCATTATGGCGATACATCTGTTACTATTTATCGGACTATCGGAGAGTAAAGAATGGTAACAGCAGTATATCCCGGCAGCTTCGACCCCATAACTAACGGACATCTTGACATCGTTACCAGAGCGTGTGCTTTGTTCGATAAGTTAATCGTTGGGATTTATGATAGACCCGATAAACAAATGCTCTTCTCCGTAGAAGAAAGAGTGGCTTTAGCCAGGGAATCGATGGCCGATTTCCATAATGTCCATGTTAAATCTTACTCTGGGCTTACAGTGGACTTCATCCACAAGGAAGGGGGAAGGGCAATGATACGTGGATTAAGGATGAATTCCGATTTTGAGGCAGAGTTCGAAATAGCAGCAATGAACAAAAAACTGGCACCTGATATAGAATTAGTCTGCCTCATGGCAAGCTCTGAATACCAGTGCCTGAGTTCAAAATTAATCAAAGAGGTAGCAAGCCTTGGAGGTTCCCTCAAAGGATTGGTCCCCAAGCATGTTGCTGTCGCCTTAAACAACAGGTTGGCCAGAGTAAAACTTGAAGCTTCCACACAAAGGGCTTCACGTCGAAACAAAATTTCTCAGCAATAAGGAGGTAATAAAGAGATGGCATACAAAATCACCGATGAATGTATCAGCTGCGGCGCTTGTGAATCGGAATGTAAGAATGAAGCAATAAGCGAGGCTGAATCAATTTACGTAATCGACCCGGATAAATGCACTGAGTGTGTAGGATGGTTCGAATCACCAAAGTGTGTTGAGATATGCCCTGTAGATTGCTGTGTCCCAGACCCAGAGCACCAGGAAACTCGCGAGCAACTTTTGGAGAAGTGGCACAAGCTACATCCAGGCGAGACTCCAACTGTTACCTAAGACAAAGCTCGCTAAACATCTCAAGCAAAAAGACGCTTGTAATAACTCGGAGCCTCTTTCAACTGACTCCACAGCGACCTTTCGCTATAAGCCCTTATGCTAACATAACAGTCGCCACAGCGATTGCGACGCGAAAATTTCTCTATCATCTCTTTTTGACTGGAGTATCTGTTACGCCATAGTGAACACGGGACAAAGCCTCCATCAGGCATTACCACAAAGAATCTTATACCCGCTTTACAGTTCGGCATAGCCCCTTGTTCCAAGAACTTCAAGGTATCCAAAAGTTCAGCTTTAGGGTTAACTATATGATTAGTTCGCTTTTGTAATTCCACAAGCTGTTGAATAGTTCCGCGTAAAGTTTCCCGCTCTTCTTCACCATCAATACAATAACTTCTATCACCCGTTCGTCTTGTAGTATATGCGCTATACGATATGAATACATTCCATTCTTCAGCCTTGCTAGCTATAGGCAAAACTTCCTTCAGGTTATCTCTGGTTATAACTGTGTTCAAGATAATATCTCTGAAGCCAAACTTCGCCAGTTTGGGAATTGTTCGCTCTAAATGATTATACAAACCTCGATGCCGCCGGAAATCGTCATGCCTTTCATCGGGAAAATCAAGCGATACCGAAATTTGGTTCACACCAGCTTTGTGTAACTCAAGATAATTACTCTCATTTAATAACACACCATTAGTAACAAATATCAAGTAGGGAAGTCCGTCAGGTTGCTTGATAGCCTTCACCACCTCGATGATATCTTTACGCAGAAGCGGCTCACCACCGGAGATTTGCACCACAGGAGGCTTTAGCAATCTGGTTAGCTTACCATACTCATGTGGCTGAAGCTGCTTCTCATCTTTTATCATGCCGCCCAAATCACAATGTCGACAGTTACAGTTACAAGAAAGAGTCACTTCATAAGAAACCACCAAAGGGCGATTTGTTATATAGCTACCTATTGCCTTCCCGGCAAGCTTGAGCCCTTGTAATACCGAAAAATTCGTCATTTCCTAGCAATAGGCTTGAGAGTTTTGTTTAAAGCCAGTCACCACACAATTATCCAGTCTTGAAGGGTATACGAACGTTATCTTGTTCATAACTCTTCCCCGAGTAGAGCCAGGGTGGAGCAGAGACCTTACTAGCTCATACGCCTTAAACCATTTCAACAATGGTATAACCACCATAAGTAAACTTATAGATTCCCTGTAGTTGACGGAAGACAAATTCTTAAACCCGGCATTCCTCAGAATGTTCTTAAGACCTCTGGTGGTAAATTGATTGATGTGAATTCTCCTCACATTCCACCATCCTTTTCCCATGATTCTTGCCGGTATCCCTCCAAAGTCTGGTGTTGATGCCACCAGCAACCCTCCGGGTTTAAGTACCCTACGAACCTCTTTAAGAACTCTAAGCGGTTGTGGAAGATGCTCCAGAACTTGCCATAGAGTAACCACATCAAAATAGTTCTCCGGAAATTGCATCTCCTCAAACAGCCCTGCCCCTACATCCAACCCAAATTCCCTTTCAGCATATTCTGCCGCATCGTGTGACAACTCAACTCCCTTAGTAATATACCCGGCCCTGGAAGCATTAAACAAGAAAAAACCCTCCCCACAACCTACATCCAAAAGCTTCGTATTGCTCTTATATTTTCTTATTAATTTCACCTGCGCTTTAGTAGCACGTAAACGATTCCCCCGAACAACACACACATCGCTATTCTTCATTCCAGAGTAATTGCCGTTGATTCGGTTTGCTTTCTCAATTGGATTTACATATACAAGATGACAATTCCGACACTTGACATGCCTTCCATATTTATCCCCGGGAAGCATGTAGACCGTATCTATACCACCTTGAAGACCACCTTCCTCTATATTGGATTCGAACAGCACGTCAAAGTCATTCTCACCACAATTGGGGCAATTACGATACTCCACCAGTGAAGCCATCTTACTTCGTACCTTGCTCAAAGCTGTTTGGCTTTCTCATGAGCAGCAATAACAGCTTCAAGAATACTGGACCGAAAGCCTCCCCATTCCAACTGAGCCAAAGCTTCGACAGTCGTCCCCCCGGGTGAAGTAACCATGTTTCTCAGCTCAGCAGGATGTTTCCCCACTTTTTCAACCATGTGGGCAGAACCTACTATCGTCTGTATTGCCAATTCTTTAGCCACTTTGTGAGACAAGCCAATATAGACACCAGCATCAGTAAGCGCTTCAATAAATAGAAACACGTAAGCTGGACCACTGCCACTTAAAGCCGTGGCCATGTCTATATATTTTTCCTCTGGAAAATAAATTTCCTTACCTAAGGCACTAAGTATCGAGCGAGCCATCTTCTTATGTTCCTGGTTAACTTCAACCGTGGTAGTCCACACAATCATCCCTTCACCGATTCGTGCAGGCATGTTAGGCATAGCGCGGATGATATGAGGATAAGTTAAGCCATCACTCAAAGTAGCTAAGCTAGCGCCAGCCACTATGGACAATACAGCTTGTTCGCGAAGCGAACCTTTTATCACCTCCATCACCTCTGCTAAATTCTCAGGCTTAATTGCCAGAATAACTACATCAGCATTTTCCACCGCCCTTTTACTATCAGCAGAGGTTTTTACTTTATATTCTCTGCCTAATAATTCCCGCCTCAACTCATTTACATCGCTAACCACAATATCCTGAGGTGCGACTACTTTTTGAGCCAAAAGGCATTTAACCATTGCCTCTCCCATTGTTCCACCACCGATAAATACTATTCTCATACTCCTCCTCCTTTATCTAAACCCCAGATTTTCACTTCACCACAATATTCATCACTCGCCCAGGAATGTAGATGATTCTATCAATTTTTTTGCTATTAATATAAGCCCTGACTCGCTGACGATTCAATACCAACTCCCTAGCCTCAGCTTCAGTTATGGAAGCGGGCACAACCAGCTTATCACGCAGCTTCCCGTTCACCTGTATGGGCAGTGTAATTTCCGCCTGTTCAGCAAGCTCTTTATCAAACTTCGGCCAGAATTGATTATGTATGCTGTAAGAATGACCACTTCTAACCCATAACTCTTCAGCAAGGTGGGGAGCGGTCGGAGCAAGAAGAAGCAAAAAGTAGCTAATAGCCTCTTGCCACAGCGAAAGTGAGACGTTCCTCACCTCCCGCACTCTAGATAGCCAATTGGTTAACTCCATAAGGCTGGCTATCATAGTGTTAAAGCGTAATTTTCCCAAATCCTCAGTTACCTTCCTAATTGTCTTGTGAATAGCATGGCGAAGCTCACTCTCTGCCTTAGATTCAACTTTCAGGCTAACATAGCTTGTCGTTACTAAACTCCATACCCTGTCCAACCAGCGGCTTATGCCTACAATACCGCTATCACTCCATTCACCACCAAATTCCCATGGCCCGATAAACATAAGGTAACCACGAACAGCATCTGCCCCTAACTCAGCCACATACTCATCTGGTGCAATTACATTCCCCCTGGACTTGCTCATCTTTCCGCCACGGTAAACTATGGTGCCTTGATTAAATAGACGAGTGAACGGCTCACCAAAATCAACCAACTCCATATCTCTCAACGCTTTAATAAAAAAACGAGCGTAAAGGAGGTGCATAACAGCATGTTCAGCCCCACCAGTATATAAATCCACAGGCAGCCAATACTTGACCTTTTCAGTATCAAATGGAACATCACTAGCTTCAGGACTAGCATATCGCAAGAAATACCAGTTGGAGCACATAAAAGTATCCATAGTGTCAGTTTCCCTCTTTGCTGGAGCAGAGCACCGAGGACATGTAGTGTTAACAAACGATGGACAGTATTTAAGAGGAGATTCACCGGTGGGCTTAAATTCAGCATCGGAAGGAAGCAAAACAGGTAAATCCACTTCAGGCACAGGCACCATGCCGCATTTATCACAGTAAATTATCGGTATTGGTGCTCCCCAGTATCTTTGTCTCGAGATGAGCCAATCCCTCAGTCGATAACTAACGGTTGGTTCACCCCATCCCTTTTCACTTAGGAAATCACAAATTGCCTTATTGCCCTGTTCACTGGATAACCCGGTGAATTCACCGGAATTGATCATCACGCCTTGCTCAAGATATGGAAGTGGTGTTTCCTCACCCGACCGGCCAGGAGGAGCAATGACAGGACGGACAGGCAAATTAAATTTTCGGGCGAATTCCAGGTCACGCTCATCATGAGCAGGTACCCCCATCACTGCTCCAGTGCCATAACTAAGCATCACATAATCAGTGATCCAGATAGGCACTTTCTCGCCATTCAATCTATTGATGACATAACTTCCTAAGAAAACCCCTGTCTTTTCCCTGCCTAAGGCTGTCCGCTCATATTCAGTTTGCCGCCGACACCAGGCAGTATACTTCTCAACTTCAGCCTTATGTTCCGGGGTAGTCAACAACGAAACTAAAGGATGCTCAGGTGGTAACAGGAAGAAGGTTACTCCAAAAATAGTGTCGGGGCGAGTGGTAAAAACCCTTATCTCCTTCTGCTCTACACCATCGTGCTCTAGCTCAAAAGAAATTTCAGCACCTTCGCTTTTACCAATCCAGTTTTTCTGCATTAGCTTTATGCGTTCCGGCCAATCTATCTGACTGTAGGCAAGGAGTTCCTCGGCATATTTGGTGATTCTAAAGAACCACTGCTCCATATCTTTTTTAGTCACTTGAGTGCCGCAACGTTCGCATAATCCTTCACCTACTACCTGTTCATTAGCCAGTACAGTTTGACACTTAGGGCACCAGTTAACTGGCGCCTTAGCCCGATAAGCCAATCCAGCATGGTAAAGCTTCAAGAAGAACCACTGTGTCCATTTATAGTATTCAGGAAGGCAGGTAACTACCTCGCGCTTCCAATCATAGATTGCTCCTATGCTTTTTAACTGGCGGCGCATATTCTCAATGTTCTTCATCGTCCATGTATAAGGATGGATGCCATGGCTGATAGCGGCGTTCTCCGCAGGAAGACCGAAAGCGTCAAACCCCATCGGGTGAAGCACATTATAACCCTGCATCCTCTTAAACCGGGCATGAACATCCGAAGGAGCCATGGCATACCAATGTCCGATATGAAGGTCCCCTGAGGTATAGGGCAGCATAGTCAGGGCATAGAATTTAGAGCGGTCACTTTCCTCCTTTACCTCATAAATGCCATCATCCGCCCATTTATCCTGCCACTTTTTCTCAATTTCCTGAGGATTGTATTTCAAAGCCACTTTAGCGATAAAGTTTAGCCCATTTCGGTCACAAGTTAAAGAGCCGAGTCTTGATTCTCACTCAAAATAGCTTGAGTTAAACCTGTCACTGCAAGCCAAAGGCATGGCAATCCCAGAGTTTGCTTCGATACATTACGCCCCGTAATGCCATGAATATAAGTTACCTATCACCAATTATACAAAAAATGGCTCCACTATCTTGACAGCTTGTATCGTCGGTGATACATTGACGTCACCATTATTTTGTGGAACAAGAAAAACAAAGGAGGATGACATGAAAAGAGGACTGATTGCCCTGTTAATTGTGTGCTTGGTAGCTGTAGCGCTGATCCCCGGCTGCCAAGGAGGTCCAGAGGGAACGATAAAGATAGGAGTTATTGGACCGATGACATTCATCCAGGGAGAGCAGCACTGGCATGGAGCAACAATGGCGGCAGATGAAATAAATGAAGCTGGGGGTGTAGTGGTGGGAAACGTGACTATGCCAATAGAGTTGGTCAAAATCGATTCAAATGAGATACTCAGCGTTCCTGATGCCGCAACGGCAATGGAAAAGGCAGTAACTGTTGATAAAGTCGACTTCTTAGTTGGCGGCTTCAGGACGGAGGCGGTACTTGCCATGCAGGATATTGCTTGCGATAATCAGAAGATTTTCCTGGGTTGTGGTTCTGCCAGTAAAGAGCAGTGTACGAGGGTAGCAGAGGACTATGATAGGTACAAATACTGGTTTAGAGTTACACCTATAAACGATAATTTGCTTGTCATGGATAGTTTCCTTATGTTAGACAATGTTATGAGCGTGATGAAAGACGAGCTTGGGATTGAAAACATAAAGATAGCTCTACTGATGGAAAAAGCAGAGGTAGGGGACCTAATAGTGTTGGCGTCCAAGCACCTGGTTCCCGCAATGGGTGAGGGTATCGAGCTTGTTGGAGAGTGGAGACCATCTCCTACAGCTACCGATGTAACAGCTGAGTTATCCGCGATAAAGGATTCCGGGGCTCATATAATTTTGACTTATTTTTCCGGGCCAGTGGGAGTCGTCTATGCCAAGCAATGGGGCGAGCTTGAAATCCCAGCAGCTTCGGTGGGAATTAATGTCGAAGCCCAGAAGATGGGCTTTTGGGATGCTACTGACGGAAAAGGAAATTACGAATATACCCTGAATCAGTATGCTCGTATAGAACAGACAGATAAAACTATTCCCTTCTTTGACAAGTTTGTCGCAGAAACGGGGGAATTCCCCACCTACACTGCTGGCACTTATGATGCGCTATCCATACTAAAGGATGCTATTGAAAGGGCAGGTACTCTTGATTCCGATGCTGTCGTCGTTGAACTGGAAAATACGGAGTATTTTGGATCTGCGGGTAGAATAGTGTTCACGTCAACAGAGACAGGCAACCCCCACGATTTAATGTGGGGGGCTGAATATGTGACTGGTATTGGAACTCAATGGCAGGATGGAGAACTTTTATGCGTTTGGCCTCCGGTAGATGGATCGTGGAACGGTCTAGTCTATGAAGGCACTGTAGCGTATAAACTTCCGCCGTGGGTAATAGATTATTGGAAAGCTAAGTAATATATTCTAGTTTGTTCTACCGGAAGGAAATTTTACCCTGCTTGAAGAAAATTGCTTGCTCACCTTTCAAGTGGGGTAAAATTTTTGTGAAATGACCATATGGCTGCAAATATTTTAATTAACGGAGCAATAACCGCAGGGATATATGCTCTTCTGGCATTAGGTTTTTCTCTTATTTTCGGGGTAGCCAAGATAATAAACCTGGCTCATACCGCATTCTATATGCTGGCGGCCTATTTCATTTTCACCTTTGCATATTACCTCGGTCTAAATGCTCCGTTATCAGCTACCGCCTCAATAATTATCACCACGGCCATAGGAGTCGGCACCTACAAATTAGTTATCGAACGGATACGGGAGCATGAAACAGCCGTGCTAATGATAACCATAGCCCTGGCCCTGGTTTTTCAAGAATCCATCCTCCTGGCATTTGGCAGCCACTTCCGTAGCGCTCCAAGCTTCATTTCAGGACATGTGGAACTGCTTGGGGTCAGTGTTTCAATTCAACATATCCTGACATTTGGGGTTGTTTTAGCTTGCTTACTCGGTATTTGGATATTGCTATCAAAAACTAAACTGGGGATTGCCATTAGAGCCGTTGCCCAAGACAGAGAAATTGCCAATTTAGTGGGAATAAACGTTGGAACGATGTGCCTGATAACAATGGCTATAGCAGTAGCCCTGGCAGCAGTTGCTGGAGCAATGGTAGCGCCGATATGGACAATACAACCTCACATGTGGATGCGCCCCCTTGTAATGGTATTAGCTGTTGTTGTCCTTGGAGGGTTAGGAAGTCTCAAAGGGAGTTTCGTCGCGGCTTTTATCTTAGGATACACTGTGACTCTAGTTGTTTTCCTATTCCCCACGGTCTCCTTTGTAAAAGAAGCAGTCGCTCTTGCCATAATGGTCGCGGTGCTTCTAATAAGACCTGAAGGTTTATTTGGCGTGGCTTTTGAGGAGGAAAGGTTATAATGAGAGATTATGCCTGGTCGCTCCGTAAGAGCTTTCAGGGAGAGATATTAGCCGTTCCGGGAACAGCAATAGCTTTCTTCTTCCTCTTGTTTTTATTTTTCGTGCCTGTTATCACCAGTAATCCTTACACCTTACGCATTTTAATCTTCGCGAGCATATATGCTATTTACGCCGCCAGTTGGGATTTCTTATCGGGCTTCACCGGGCAGGTGAATTTTGGGCACGCTGTCTTCTTCGGAGTCGGCGCTTACGCCACAGCTTTATTAAATTTAAAGCTTGGTTTGCCCCCCGCGGCATCAATACCTTTTGGAGCTCTGTTTGCTGTATTGACGGGACTGATTGTAGGAATACCTGCTTTAAGGCTAAGAGGACATTACTTAGCCCTGGTTACCCTGGCTTTTCCCATAATGCTCACCGGGATTGTGCTTGCCTTTCCTAATTTTACCGGTGGTGAACTGGGCCTCTACGGAATAAGCCCTCTTTCAGGCTCCCGCGTAGTTACTTATTACATTGCATTAGTTGTCATGATAGCTTCAGTGCTTATACTGTGGAAGCTCACTGATGCGAAAAGCACCTTTGTTAGAACTGGGGTTATTCTTCACGCCATTCGGGAAGACGAGATAACAGCGCGAGCTTCAGGAATTAACACAACGAAATATAAACTATTAGCTTTTTGCGTAAGCGGCTTCTTTGCTGGAATTGCCGGAGGTTTATCCGCCCATTTTTTACAGATCGCTGGCCCTTCAAACCTGACACTCTTTTTCTCATTTCAGCCAATCATATGGACAATTTTCGGAGGAATCACGACTATTTACGGACCAGTAACAGGCGTTTATATCCTCTATCCTCTCATGGAAATTTTACGGGGGGTCATTCCGCAGTTCCGAACGTTAATCTTCGCCCTTATAGTGATATTCGTTCTACTCTTTATGCCCCAAGGGCTCACTAGCTGGTTCAGAGATAAGATTGAAGTAGAATGCCCGAGATGCAAATTAACCAATGTTGCCACCCGGCAATATTGTAGAGCCTGTAATGCCCCCTTACACCTGGAACAAAGATTGGAACAAAGATAAATTATAGGCCCAAATATGTTTTTCTTATAGTTTCATTCGTTAACAGTTCTTCAGCTGTTCCTTCAGCGATTACCTTTCCTCGAGAAAGGACATAATTTCTACTTGCTAGCTCAAAGGCGAAACTAATATCCTGTTCAACCAGGAGGATCGTGATACCCAATGCATAAATTTCTTTTACCCGTTGGAACAAATCATCCTTTACCTTAGGGGCAAGCCCTGTTGAGGGTTCATCAATGCATAGAAGCTTAGGGCGATACATTAATGCCCTTCCGATAGCAAGCATTGCCCGCTCCCCGCCGGATAACGTTCCCGATATCTGCTTCCTTCGCTCCTTTAACACAGGGAATAATTCGTAAACCCTGTCCAAATTTCCTTCCACCTCCTCTCTACTCTTACAAAGGTGAGCACCGACTTTTAAATTTTCAAGGACAGTCAGTTCAGTAAACGGCCTTCCTCTCTCCGGGCAAAGGATCAACCCTTTCTTAGCTACCTCGTGTGGCGGCAGTTTGTCGATTTTCTCTCCCTCAAACGTTATACTCCCCTGGAAACTTATATTTGCAAGTTCTTTCCTCATCCCTCTTGCTATTTCCCTCTCCCAATTTATTAATCCAGCTATAGTGCGTAACAACGTGCTTTTCCCAGCACCGTTTGGCCCTACAAGGCTGACTAACTCTCCGCTATCAACACCCAAGTTTGCTTCACTTAATACCATGGCAGTATCGTAAGAAACAGACACATCTTTTATCTCAAGGAGCAACTTCAATTACCTCCCTGCCAGTGTAAGCTTCGATTACTTTTTTATCCTCGGCTATTTCCTGCGGGGTACCTTCGGCAATAATTTCTCCGAAGTTAAGCACAATCACCCTATCAACTATTTTCATGAGTTCACTTAACTTATGTTCCACAATAACCATAGCTGCCCCTTCACTATGTAACCTGCCAAACCTCCCCCCTTTATGCAATCTTTTCATCGATCTCGCCAAAAGCTCTGTTTCAGCAGGACTGAGCCCACCAAATGGCTCATCGAGCAATAGCAAATCAGGCTCAGTGGCAAGCGCCCTGGCTATTTCCAGGCGCTTTAAGTCGCCGTGGGATAGAACAGAGGCTCGTTCCCGTGCCAAGTTAGCAATTCCAGCAAACTCTAAGGCGTCTCGTGCCTTTATCTCTACCCTTTTGACCCATTCCCCTCTCTTTGCTGCCCCGGGAGAAAGACAAGCCACCATAACATTGGCAATACAGGGTAAGCGGCGAAAAGGCTTTACCACCTGGAATGTGCCTGCTATCCCTCTCGTAACAATGTCCCAAGTTTTATGTCCAGTAATATCCCCACCCTTAAATCTTACATTGCCTGAAGTAGGCTTTAATATACCGAGTATACATCGGAGTAAGGTCGTCTTTCCTGAGCCGTTTGGACCTATCAGGGCTACAATCTCCCCTGCTTCAACGTGGAAGCTAACATTGTTGACCGCAACGAGACCGCCAAAGCGCTTAGTTAGATTTTCAACCTCTAAGAAGGAAGAAGCCATCTTTATTCCAATTCTTCCCTTAGCTCCCTACGAGAGACTTTACCAACATCCGTCCTGGGTATTTCTCCCCTGAACTCCACAATTTTGGGAATTTTGTAATGGGCCAGGTTTTCTTTACAATAATCGGTAACGTCCTGTTCGGACAGTTGCCCTCTTGCATCAGCTTCAAGGACTACTAGCGCTTTAACGTTCTCTCCAACCTGGGGGTCACGAACCCCAATAACCCCTACCTCTTTTATTTTAGGATGCCTCTTTAAAACCTCTTCCACTTCCCGAGCAAAAACTGAATAACCTTTATACTTAATCAAATCCCTCTTTCTGTCATAAAAATGAAAATAACCTTCGTCATCCATACTTCCTAAATCGCCTGTCCTAAGCCATGTTTCACCATCAATATTGACTAATTTCTCGCTGGTTTCTTCAGGGTTTTTCCAGTAGCCCTTCATTACCTGTGGACCCTTGATAGCAAATTCGCCTACTTCGCCAGGAGGAAGAAACTCATTTTTTTCGGGATCAAGGACTGCTGCCATAGTACTGGGCATAGGTATTCCTAACGAACCCAACTTTATTCTCCCCATAGGATTAACATGAGTTGCCGGACTAGTCTCAGTTAACCCGTAACCTTCGTGTATTTTTACGCCTGTCCGCCTTTCGAAACCTCTGGCAACATCCACAAGAAGAGCATCAGCACCCGAGATAAGCGCCTTGAAACGTTTCCAATCCACCCTGTCAGTCTTCTCATAGTCCTTGAGAACATCAAATAAAGATGGAACGCTAAAGAATACTGTTGCTTTGTAGGCTCCAATAGCGTGTAAAATATCATCAAGGTCAGGGGTAGTAAATATGACCAGAGTATACCCCCAAATCAACCCGCCAAGCATAATTACCACTTGACCATAAATATGATAAAAGGGCAAATAAGCTATCACAACCTCTTTACCCTCCTCGAAAAACGGCAACCACATGGCTTGGGATTGAGCTTCATTGACGATTAAGTTGTAATGAGTGAGCATAATACCTTTAGGCAGCCCTGTTGTGCCTCCGCTGTAAGGGAGCACAGCCAGGTCCTCCCTGGGGTTAATCTTGATTCTCGGTGGATTTGGAGGATATTTCTTAATTAAATCTTGAAATTGATAGAAACCCTCTTTTTCAAAAATTTTCGTTGATGGCACTTCCATTTTCTTATATATATTTCGAAGAACACTGCTCCCCACGAATTTCTTGAAACTAGGTAGATATTCCCCGATACCAGTTAAGATAACATTCCGTAGCTTGACTCCTGATTTCTCAACACGGTCATAAAGTAAATCCTGGCAAACGATGTCCTTGGCTTCGCTATCTTCAAGTTGATGCTTGACCTCACTGCTGACATACATAGGGCTAATCGGCGTGATAATGGCTCCTACTTTAAGCGCTCCAAGGTAAGCTATAACGAATTGAGGACAATTTAGAAGGAACAGGGCAACTTTATCTCCCTTCCTAACCCCCAAATCGTATAAGGCAGTAGCAAACCTGTCAACCTGGTCTTTCAACTCCCGGTAATTTATCTTTTTCCCATAGAATATTAAGGAGGTTCTATTCCCCCATTTCTCCACCGCTTCATCAAAAACATCAGTAACAGACCTTTCGGGAACATCCACCTCGGCGGGAACTCCCTCAGGATACCACTTAACCCATGGCTTCTCTTCGTACTTAGCTTTAGCTTCCATAATTCTAACTCCTAACTTAATTTAATGAATTATAACACAAATAATATTACACGAAAGGCATAACATTATGAAAGACGCTGTATCGCCGGCTACATGAATAAATACCTAAGCTATAGTTTTTTAAGTATAATTAAGCTAGATTTATGGTGCTCAACAAAATTCAACGATATACCCTTTGCTCCATTTTGCCTGTCATTAGCTTGCTGATAGGCTGCGGAGAAACAACCCAACCTATTCTATCAGTTGGACCATCGAGCTTTAACATCACTGCTGAGCAAGGAAACGCTAACCCGCCAATCTGGATACTGAGTATTTGGAACTCAGATGGCGGGACACTACATTGGTCAGTTAGCGATAATGCTGATTGGCTAACCTTAGCTCCCACAACTGGCAACTCTACAGGAGAGGTAGGTAATGTAATCCTGTCAACAGATATATCTGGAATGAAGATTGGCAATTACAGCACTATTATCATTGTCTCCACTCCAGGAACAAGCATTGTTCCTCAAGAAATACCAGTAACCTTAACCATTAATCCTCCGCTACAAGGAGAGGTAATCGATGCCTTGGATACCGCCGTGCTTTTACAAATCGGGTATACCTATCATGAAAAAGTAGTTACAGTTGAAGGAATTATAGTTAATACTTATTATGTCTCGGGGCAACCAACCTTCTTAGATTTTCACGAGCCGCATGAAACCTATTTCAAAGCCCTGATCCGGGAAGATAACAGAGATAAATTCATACAGGCATTTCCCCCCAATCCCGAAACCTATTTCAAAAATAAAAAGGTGAGAATAGAAGGAACAATCACAATTTACAAAGGAGCACCAGAAATAATCTTAAATGACCCATCACAAATTTGGCTTGTGGAATAAGTGGCTGCTACTCAGCCTCGTTTTGGTTTTAGCCATCCTACCCACAGGCTGTCATAAAATTGATAACCCTGTTCTGGTAACCCGTGTTATTGATGGCGACACCATAGAAATTGAAGGCGGTTATCATGTGCGTTATCTTGGCATCGATACTCCTGAGATAGGCGAGCCTTATTATTCCGAAGCGTTAGAGGCTAACCGGAACTTAGTTGAGGGTAAGAGAGTCTGGATGGAAAAAGACGTTGAAGATAAGGACAAATACGGTCGCTTGCTCAGGTATGTGTGGGTTGATAACACTATGGTTAATGCCGAACTTGTTAGGCTAGGCTATGCCTATTCTTACTCTTATCCACCTAATACCAAATACCAGGCATATTTCCTTCAACTGGAGAAAAAGGCACGCGAACAAAGACTAGGATTGTGGAGCCTCAACCACTAGCAAATACCAGCTAAATAGCATATACTATCCCGATATTGCAAGCTAATGGATGAAGTCATTATCTCCAAAGCGATAACCGAAAGCTACATAAAAGACCTTCTTAAGGCAATGGATGTTGATGTTGCCATAGTCGGCGCTGGACCGGCAGGAATGGTTGCCGCCTATTACCTGGCAAAGGAAAAGGCAAACACCGCTATCTTTGAAAGGAAGCTGAGTATCGGTGGTGGCATATGGGGAGGCGGGATGATGTTCAACAAAATTGTAGTTCAGGATGCGGGTAAGGAAATACTTGATGAATTCGACATTGCCACTACCAAATACCAGAAGGGCTATTATGTTGCCAGCGCCATAGAAATGGCTTCTGCCCTTTGCCTGCAAGCTGCAAAAACCGGAGCCAAGATATTCAATCTGGTTAGCGTTGAAGATGTCGTCATCAGAGAAAACGACAAGGTCAGTGGTCTGGTATTGAACTGGAGCCCTGTGTCCACAGCAAATTTACATATTGACCCCCTGGCTATAAGAGCTAAGCTAGTGATCGATGCCACTGGACATGATTGTGAGATTTGCCAGTTGGTCACCAGGAAAATAGGCGCTAATCTAAGGACGTCCACAGGAAACATAATTGGGGAGAAACCAATGTGGGCCGAAATAGCCGAGAAACAGATTGTGGAAAACACCAAGGAGGTTTATCCCGGATTGATAGTTGCCGGGATGGCAGCAAGTGCCGTTTTTGGCTTGCCCAGAATGGGACCAATATTTGGAGGCATGCTTCTATCGGGCAGAAGAGCAGCTGAGCTGGCTATAGAATTACTGAAATAACGATGGCAAAGACAATCGCCGAAATCAACCAGAAAATCAGGCAGGGAAAGGCGGTAGTGGTAACCGCTGAAGAGGTAATTGATATCGCCCGAGAAAAGGGCGTTAACAAGGCAGCCAAAGAAATTGATGTCGTTACCACGGGCACCTTCAGCCCAATGTGTTCTTCAGGTGTGTTTCTCAACATCGGTCATTCCAGTCCACGGATAAAGTTTGGCAGCGGCAGAGTGTATCTCAACGATGTCCCGGCTTACACCGGTTTAGCCGCTGTGGATGTCTTCCTCGGAGCAACCGCCTTGCCCGACGATGACCCTAGAAACAAAATCTATCCCGGCGAATTCAGATACGGCGGTGGACATGTCATTGAAGAGCTAATAGCCGGAAAAGACGTCAGATTAGAGGCTATTGCTCACGGCACCGACTGCTACCCCCGAAAAAAGCTGGAAACCTGGATTAACATCAAAGACATCAATAATGCCATCCTGTTTAACGTACGCAATGCTTACCAGAACTATGAGGTCGGAGTAAACCTGTCAGACCGAATGATTTATACCTATATGGGCGTGTTGAAACCACAGCTAGGCAACGCCAACTATTGCACCTCGGGACAACTTTCTCCTTTGCTTAATGACCCCTATTATAAAACCATAGGCATAGGAACTAAGATATTCTTGGGCGGTGGGACAGGCCATGTTGCTTGGTATGGTACACAACATAATCCCAACGTCCCTCGAGGTGATAATGGAGTGCCTACAGAGCCTGCAGGGGCTTTAGCGGTGATCGGCGATTTAAAACAGATGAAACCTGAATGGTTGGTAGGGACTAGTATGCTTGGCTACGGTTGCACCCTGACCGTAGGAATAGGCATCCCGATACCAATACTCTCCGAAGAGATTTTACGCTACACCACGGTAAGCGATGCTGAAATTTTCGCTCCCATCATCGACTATTCTGAAGCCTATCCCAAGATGAAACCAGATAAGCTGGGGGAAGTTAGCTACGCTGAGCTGAAAAGTGGTCATATAAAAATTCAACGAAAGGATGTCCCCACCGCTTCTTTATCCAGCCATTATAAAGCTCAGGAAATCGCCAATACTCTCAAGAACTGGATAGAGAAAGGCGAATTTCTACTTACTGAACCAGTAGCCCCTTTGCCTGGAATAGAATCAGGCATAACCATTAAACCACTCAAGGAAAGACCGGTAATGGAGTAGCAAAATGGCGATTTCAAGAAGAATAGTGCTGCACTTTCCCCCTCGCATTACCAATCAATCTATAGTATGCCGCCTGGCTAAGGACTTTGATCTTAGCTTCAATATCATCAAAGCCTCCGTTACACCAGGAGAAGAGGGGCTGATGGTTATGGAGTTAAGTGGTGACCAGAGAAACTACGACAAAGGTATCCAATATCTCACCGAAGTGGGAGTGAAAATTCAATCCTTGAGCCAGGATGTAGTTCGCAACGAAGCCAGATGCACCCACTGTGGTGCTTGTGTCAACTTGTGCCCTACTGGTGCTTTCTCCATAGACCCGAAAACAAGAAAAGTGCTTTTTGACCATAATAAATGCGTGGTTTGTGAATTATGCGTTAAAGCCTGTCCTCCTCGAGCTATGGAATTATATTTCTAAATGCTCTACCGCCTCGGGATTAAAGACACCGACCTGGTTTCCTTCAATGTTGTTGTAGAACAGACCAACCTGTATATCCGGGCAGAACACAACCTCAGAGACAAGGCGCTTCGCTCCGCGATAAAACATCGCCGCTCCCTGGAGAGATACATCGAACACCACCCCTTATTTTTGACCACGCTTGAGCCATATCCAGTAGAAC
>CAYVCJ010000012.1:21226-22641 GCA_964450165.1 uncultured Dehalococcoidales bacterium | reverse complement strand
CTTGTCGGTGGTTTTCTAATTCTCATCGCTGGATATATTGTAGCCTCAAGATAACTTCGCCTCGGGAGGTCACGGCTTATCTGCCTTTAAAACAAGTTTGCTATTGCTTATCAGTAATGATGATGAGAATGAAGATGAATTGGATATACACTTTCCGCGCCACTAATAGACAAGCTTGGTATTGCACAAAAAGCCATATTGTTAATTCACTCGAAGATTGTATTCTAACGGAAGTATCAGGAGCAAATAATTCCTCTTAACCTCCTGAAACTGCTAGCTAAATTCATCTTTAGATAGAGCTATCAGTATTATTGCCGGTATACCCAGTAGAATAACCGACAAGGCTGCCGCAATTGAACCAGCAAGAGACCACCCCCACTTCTTCCTTCGCACGGCAAGAACTCCTCCTATCAAAGCGAGAATTCCAATAATAATTGACAGAATAGGTACTCCAAAGATAATGCTTGGCACAAACGGAGGTATATCTCCCTTACCAAGTCCTCTTACATGGCTAAGACCAATAGCATAATTAACAACTCCTAATGAAGCAAGGGTTCCGGAGATTATTGTGAGGATTCCTCCAATCATGGATTTACTCGTTTTTTTGCTTTTACTATGCATTCTATCTCGAACGAATCATAATAGGAATCGCAATATGAGGCAAATTTCCCTCGTGCTGAATATATGACACATTTCATCTTTTAGCGATTTCCGCAGTTTCATGGTCACTACCAGCGGCAATAACTATAATCTCATATTCATATTTGCTCTTATTTGCCTTTTAAGCCAATGCAAATAAGAGAGGCATTAAAGCGGGAATCATCTGTCCTGTTTACGCCTTCTGGGTGAAATTTAAATGGGGAAAATGAACCTTTTCCGCCTTAATGCAAATACCCCGCCGGACTATTCAGAGGTGGTGCCGGCAATACCATAAACCAGTTAAACGTTACCCTGACTGGATATATAAATGGACGGAGAGAAAACGGAAAAAGCGACAGTTAAGTGCGTTTAGCAACTCTAACCGTCACTGCGAGGAGCGGTAGCGGTTGCGAGGCGAGGCCGAAGCAAACTCAATGAGATTCCTCGCTTACGCTCGGAACAGGCTCCTCAAACTCACACCCCGCCGGGATTGCCGCGCTTCGCTCGCAATGACAAGCTGACTAGCGGATTGACACGCTTCGCTCGCAATGACAAGCTGACTAGCGGATTGACACGCTTCGCTCGCAATGACATCCTTATTCTGTTACCCTGACCCTGAACGAAGTGAAAGGGAAGGGTCTAAAAGAGATTCTTCGGTCGCGGAGTTCACCCCGAGCTGCACCAGATTCTTCGCTACCCTCAGAATGACAGGAAGTGAAGGGCTCGCAATGACATCCTTATTCTGTCACCCTGACCCCAAACGAAGTGAAGGGGCT
>CAYVCJ010000012.1:14767-21126 GCA_964450165.1 uncultured Dehalococcoidales bacterium | reverse complement strand
GCTCGCAATGACATCCTTATTCTGTCACCCTGACCCCAAACGAAGTGAAGGGGCTCGCAATGACATGCAGGGAAGGGACTCTTGACAGCTTGTTTCGAGATATAAGATGATGAAATAGGAATTTGAAGCCAAGATTAATTGCTATAGATGGTCCCGTAGCAGCGGGCAAGAGCAGTGTGGGCCTTTTACTTGCTCAACGATTGGGCTATTTTTTCCTCGACACAGGCACTATGTATCGCGCTTTCACCGGGAAAGCAATCAATTCAGGCATTCCTCTGGAAGACGAAAATAAGCTTTCCGGATTAGCAGGGACAACCAGGTTTGATTTTGTTCCCAACAATAAGGGGAGACTCTCCCTGCTCATTGATGACCGCGATGTCTCCGCTGAGCCAACCCAGCCTGAAGTGGATGAAAAGGTCGCCACAGTGGCAAAGGTAGCTGGGGTGCGACGGGCAATGGTAGCAGTGCAGCGAATGGTAGCTCAGCAAGGCGGAATAATAATGGCAGGAAGGGATATCGGCACGGTGGTTTTGCCACAAGCTGAACTGAAGGTCTTCCTTACTGCCTCAGTTGAACAAAGAGCTCTTCGGCGCTACAAAGAACTATCACAGAAAAGGGGGAAGATAAGTCATGAGATTATACTTGCTGACCTGAAGAAGCGAGATGAAGCCGACTTCACGCGCTCTATCTCCCCGCTTAAACCGGCCAGCGATGCTGTAATCATCGATACCGAAAAAATCCCCCTGGAGCAGGTAGTTGATAAAATATATTCCCTGGCAACAAAGCAATGGCCCGCTCTCAAAAGATTGTAGTAACTATCATTAAGCCGTTATACCATATTTTCCTCTCCTGGGAAGTTAGAGGAAGGGAAAATGTGCCTTCATCCGGCCCGCTTATCGTGGTCGCCAACCACGTGCATGTCATCGATGGTGAATTGCTGTTGTTCGGCGTCTCGCGGTGGATAACTTTTATCGCTAAAGAGCCGCTGTTCCACTATCCTGTGCTGGGGTCTCTCCTCCGCTGGGCAGGAGCTCTGTCAATACCCCGCCAAAGCACATTGAGCGATATCAAAGGATTGCTCCAACAAGTTGAACAAACGCTGAACAAAGGCTCGGTTATCGGGATATTCCCTGAAGGGAAAAGAAGCCACCAGGGAAAACTCCAGGCCGGTAAACCTGGTCTTGCCGTGATTGCTTCACGAATGCACATCCCCATCCTTCCCGTAGGCATCAGTGGCACGGATAAGATTCATGGCATAAGCTGGCTGTGGAAGCATCCCCGCATAGTCATTAATATCGGGAAACCTTTCTATCTCCCACAAGCCGAGGGCAAGCTAACCAAGCCACAGAGGAAAGCGCTAGCCGATTTGATGATGCACGGAATAGCTGCCCTCCTCCCCCCTGAATATCAAGGTGTCTATGCCAAACATGGAGATTGAAGTAGCTCGGGAAATCGGGTTGTGCTTCGGCATAAGGCGGGCAATAAAGCTATTGACCCAAGCCGCAAGCAAATATGGAAAGGTGGAGACACTCGGGCCGGTGGCACATAATCAACGATTGGTGCAACATCTCCACAAAGCAGGCGCGAACATGATAGCTAGCCTGGAGGAAACGACGGGGAAAGTTGTTGCCATACCCACTCACGGGGTGAGCCTTGATACGGTATCGCAAATGGAAGCTCGTAAGCTCCACATCATTGACGCCACCTGTCCCATAGTGAAAAGAGCTCAACTGGCTGCCGCTAAACTAGCCCAGGATGACTTCACTATCATTATCTTCGGAGAGGAAGAACATTCCGAAGTAAAGGCGCTGCTAGGTTGGACACAGGGAAAAGGGATAGCTGCCCTTAGCGTGAAACAAATTATCACTGCCGCCCAGGACAATGTCACCGCGAGCAAAGAGAAGCAATCTCTACTATCATCCCGCCTCGGCATAATCTCCCAGACCACTCAAAACGAAGCTTCTTTCACACGTTTCACCTCTCAGCTTATCTCCACTCTTATCTCGAAAACTACTGAGATACGCATCGTCAACACGCTATGCCAGGCAATACAGGCGAGGCTGGAAACAGCAACAAAGCTAGCCCGAAAAAGCCAGCTCATCATAGTAATAGGAGGACGCAACAGTGCTAATACCAAACGACTTGCCGAAGCTTGCTCCGCCATTGTGGAAACTCACCTGGTAGAAACAGCGGAGGATATACAGAAATCATGGCTCACTGGCAAGCATCGCATCGGCATTACCGCCGGAGCATCCACTCCTGATGAAGCGATACAAGAGGTAACAGCTAAACTAAATTCCTTGACTTAGCCAAGCTGGTCAGCTAACTTCCGGCCTCCAAGGAGATGAAGGTGAAGATGGGGAATAATCTGTCCCCCTTCAGACCCACAATTTATCACCAGGCGATAGCCCTTCTCAGCAATCCCTTCCTTTTCAGCCAGTTTCACTGCTAACAATACAAGGCGTCCCATAAGCCCTTCCTGCCGTTCACCAACTTCAGCTAGAGATGAAATATGAGCTTTAGGGATTATCACTATGTGAACAGGAGCCAGGGGGTGGATATCCCTGAAAGCAAGAAAATCCTCGTCCTGATAAATAATATCACTGGGTATTTTGCCGGCAGCGATGTCACAAAAAACGCATTTCTCCATCCTGATTAACCAATTACTCCTTCCTGTCGCAACTTGTCAATCTCCTCCCTGGTGTAGCCCAAACCTGATAATATTTCGTCGGTATGCTCACCAAGAAGAGGAGACAGGTTCCTCACTTTTCCCGGGGTATCTGATAGCTTGGGCACTATGCCCAGTTGCCTGACTTTGCCTAAAGTAGGATGCTCCACCTCTACTACCATTTGACGATGAATTACCTGAGGGTCAGAGAAAACCTCGTCCAGCGTATAGACTTTCCCCACAGGGATATCCTTTTCGGTTAGCAATTCAAACCACTCGTCTCTGGTCTTGGTCAAGAAAGTCTGTTCCAGGAAAGAGCGTATCTCATCCCATTTTTTATCCTCCGCTTTGCCCAGAAGGTGGATGACGGAAAAATGGTATGGGATAAAGTCCTCCCTACCAAATAATTTGCACAGGCTTTCCCAGAAATGAGGTTCAAAACAGCCAATGGTGATATATTTGCCGTCCTTGGTTTCATATACCCCGTAATAAGGGTAGACACCGTGGAGCACCGTTTCCCCCCTCTTGGAAACCGCTCCGGCAAGGAAATAGGGTACGGCAAACTCACCCAGAAGAGATAGGGCTCCATCCATATAAGCTACATCTACATATTGCCCCTTGCCCGTCCTATTTCTGGCGAGCAAAGCCATCAGAATACCGATGACCCCGTATAAAGACGCGCCAGCAAGATCAGCAATTAGATTCATTGGAACAGCCGGCGGAGCACCTGGCGGACCCATTAAGCCAAGAACCCCGGCCAGAGAGATATAGTTAATGTCGTGCCCCGAAAAATTACGATAAGGACCATCCTGACCGTATCCACTAAGCGAACAATATACTATTTTAGGATTCAACTTGCTTACAGCGTCATAATCCACTCCTAATCGCTTCACCACTCCGGGTCGGTAACCCTCGATAATAACATCTGCTTGCTGTGCCAAACGGTAGAATATCTGACGCCCTTCATCCGACCTGAGATTGAGCCCTATGCTCTTCTTATTGCGATTATAACCAAAATAAGCTGCCTCAGCTCTCCTTTCTTCACCTTTTGGTGAAGGCCCACCACCAGCAAGTGGGGAAGGGGTGGGTATCTCAACCTTAATCACCTCAGCACCAAAGTCTCCCAGTATCATGGTGCAAAAAGCACCAGGCACAAGCCCCGATAAATCGAGAATCTTAATCCCTTCCAACGCTAACATCATCCCTCCTGTCGCCTAGATTATTTCCTTTTGTTTTAACTCCCCACTCAGGTATCCTAAACCTCAGCAAACACCTAATGATGATAACTTGATGAGTGATAAGTTGACAACCTTCCATATCGCCAGTCCTCTTGTGTCATTGCGAGCACCTTCCTCCTGTCATTGCGAGCCCTTCGCTCCTTGTCATTCTGACCCTGAGTCCTGACGAAAGGAAGGAACCGAAGGGGAAGAATCTCGCTCAGGACAGGCTCCGCGAAGCAATCCCCGCAGGGTATGAGATTGCTTCGTCGTTATCACTCCTCGCAATGACAATAAGAGGAGTCATTGCGAGCGAAGCGTGGCAATCCCAGGAAAGCAAAAGTCAAAAGTCAAAGATCAAAATGAGGAAGGTTTTTACATTTTAGTTTGTCATTTTGACTTTTTATGTTTGATTTTTAATATTGTTCGAGATTTAGTGCTTCGTATTTAGAGCTTCAACTTGGAGATTGCGGAGCTTGTTCCGAGTAAAACGAGGAATCTCACTCTGGTTTGCTTCGGCTCTGCCTCAGAACCGCTATCACTCCTCGCAATGACAGGGGAAGGCGTGCCTCGCAATAGCAAGGAGGGAAGCCAATGTGCCATCAACCATTTCAAAGTAGCGGCTATTGACGCATTTCAAAAAATGTGTTATGTTGGAGAATTGCCACCGACAAACATAGCGGTGAGCTTAAATATAATAAGATTTGGCGGTATCCGCTCGGATCGGCAGTGACCGGGACGGTAAGAAAAGGTATAAAAGGCCCTCTTGGTTTTGCCAGGAGGGCTTTTTTGGTCGGCGATGTATAACAGTATAACGGATGTCTCCGGAATCAAGGTAGGGCACTATACCGATAGAGAAGGGATGACCGGTTGCACCGTTGTTCTCTGTGAACAGGGAGCGGTAGCCGGAGTCGATGTTAGCGGCTCAGCCCCGGGGACAAGGGAGACTGATGTACTTCGCCCTGGAAACCTGGTGGAAAAAGTCCACGCCATTCTTCTCAGTGGAGGCAGTGCTTTCGGTCTACAAGCAGCCGGCGGTGTCATGAAATACCTTGAGGAGCGAGAAATCGGTCACCAGACCATTGCTGGCAAGGTTCCCATCGTTCCCGCAGCTATTATTTACGATTTAGTGGTGGGCGACCCAAAGGCAAGGCCTGACGCTGCTGATGGCTATCAAGCTTGCCTCGCCGCCACTGATGGAGAGTTCCCTGAAGGATGCGTCGGCGCAGGAACTGGAGCAGCGGTGGGGAAGATTCTCGGCATAGATAAAGCCACCAAAAGTGGCTTGGGAACCGCCAGTCAGAAAGTAGGCGATGTTATAGTAGCTGCCCTGGTAGTGGAAAACGCCGTTGGAGACGTTATCCACCCCAAAACAAGGGAAATCATCGCTGGTCCCCATCGTGCTGATGGAGACGGTTTTTGGAGCACTTCAGAACTGTTGAAGGACGCACAATTCAAAGGAGCAGGCTTCTTGCCCAACACCACAATCGCTGTGGTGGCCACTAACGCTCAGCTTGACAAGGCACAGGCAAACAAGCTGGCGCAGATGGCAGGAGCGGGCATAGCTCGCACTGTTGACCCTTACCTTACCATGTTTGATGGCGATGTAATCTTCACCCTTTCCCTGGGAGAGAAGAAATGTGACCTCACCTTGCTCGGTCTAATGGCCGCTGAGGTGATGTCCACTGCAATAGTTAGAGCGATAACTAAATCCGAAACAATGGCAGGCATATCCGCCAGCGAGGTAGCAACATCATGTTAGAGATTGGGTTTATTGGCGCAGGGACCGTAGCAACAGCTCTGGCAACAAGGCTTTTCCAGAAGGGAACCAAAATAATTGCAGTATCCAGCCGGAGCTTAACCTCAGCAGAAAGGCTGGCCAGTTCCCTCCCCCATTGTTACCCTTATTCATCACCGCAGGAGGTGGCTGATGTCGCCGAGTTAATCTTTATTACCACTCCTGACGACGCCATCGCAGAAGTAGCTAATGAAGTCCACTGGCATCCCGGGGAAAGTGTGGTGCATTGCAGTGGTGCTCATTCACTTGATGTTCTCAACTCAGCTAAGCAGGCAGGTGCTAATCCAGGTTCCTTCCATCCACTACAAACTTTTGCAAGTATTAAACAAGCTGTAGAAAACCTCCCCGGCTCCACCTTCGCCCTGGAAGCTGAGGAACCTCTTCTTTCAACGCTTAAAGAACTGGCTTCCCTCCTGGCTGGCGAATGGATAGAACTCAAGCCAGGAGATAAGGTGATTTATCACGCCGCAGCCGTTTTTGCCTGTAATTACATGGTGACCTTAGTCAAACTAGCTACAGATTTATGGCAAACGTTCGGGGTGCCCCCGGAAAAAGCAACCAGAGCTCTCATCCCCTTGTTACAAGGAACAGTGAATAACATTGGTAATATTGGTTTGCCCGATTGCCTCACCGGACCTATATCCCGCGGCGATCTGGGCACCATAAGCAAGCATCT
>CAYVCJ010000012.1:0-14667 GCA_964450165.1 uncultured Dehalococcoidales bacterium | reverse complement strand
ATTGAAGCTGCGCCAAACTCAGGAACAATTTGCATCAACGGAGCCGCTGCCAGGCTTGCTGCTAAAGGAGACATAGTTATTATCCTCTCCTACTCCCATGTCGCCGATGATGAAGCCATAAATGTAATCCCCAAGATGGTTTATGTGGATAAAAATAACAGGATTGTTGAGATGAAAGGGAAAGAATGGGTAGAAGACCTGCTAACTATGAAATAGAAAGGGGGATACGATGCGAGTTACTATCAGCGAAATAAAAGCAATGAAACAAAGGAAAGAAAAAATACCCATGCTTACCGCCTACGATTACATGACTGCCAAAATCGTTGATGAAGTTGGTGTACCTTTAATACTCGTTGGGGACAGCCTGGGAATGGTGATGTTGGGCTATGATTCGACCATTCCGGTGACCATGGACGAAATGATTCATCACACCAAGGCTGTAGTTAGAGGTGCTAACAAGGCCTTGGTAGTAGGCGATATGCCATTTATGACCTACCACATTAATGTCTCAGATGCTCTGTATAATGCGGGAAGATTTATCCAGGAAGGCGGAGCACAGGCGGTCAAGCTTGAAGGTGGTGAAGTTGTTGCCGAAACAGTGAAACGCCTTATCGATTGTGGCATACCGGTTATGGGTCATATCGGGCTTACACCACAGTCAGTATATCAACTCAGTGGCTACAAAGTGCAAGGGCAAACTGCCGAGACAGCTAAAAGGTTGCTTGAAGATGCTCAAATATTACAGCAGGCAGGTGCCTTCTCAGTTGTTTTGGAATGCGTCCCGGCGGCACTTTCTAAATTGATCACCAAGAAGCTATCCATCCCCACCATCGGTATTGGCGCCGGGCCCGACTGCGATGGTCAGGTCCAGGTAATTAACGACATGCTTGGACTTTACTCCGACTTCGTTCCTAAACACGCTAAACGGTATGTCAAATTGGCTGATAGCATAAAGAAAGCTGTCACTGATTATGTAACCGAGGTCAAGACCCGCAGCTTTCCCACCATGAAGCAGAGCTACACCATGGACGAGAGCATCCTCAGCGGGATGATTACCGGCACCGGCACCACTACCACTGTGAGCAAAGTGAAGAAGCCTCGAGGCAAATAGCGATGAGATTGCTTCGGCACCGTGTGCCTCGCAATGACAATAAGAGGAGTCATCGCGAGCACCCTCCGCTGTCATTGCGAGCAAAGCGAAGCAATCTCAGGGAAGCAAAACTCAAAATGACAGAGCAAAAATAAAAAATGTAGTGCGGGGCTTTAGCCCCGTGCACGACCCTTCAGGGTCGTGCTACAAAAGGAAGACGTGCCTCGCAATGACAATAAGAGGAGTCATCGCGAGCACCCTCCGCTGTCATTGCGAGCAAAGCGAAGCAATCTCATTGGATTTCCTCTCCCTTGATGGGAGAGGATCAAGGTGAGGGTGAAAATGCAAGTAGTAGAAACAGTCTCCGAAATAAGAAACCTAAGGCGCCAGTTTGCTGCCCCTGTTGGCTTCGTGCCCACCATGGGCTATTTCCACGAAGGTCATCTAAGCCTGGTAAGGCAAGCCAGAAAGGAGAACCCTTCAGTTGTAGTCAGCATCTTCGTCAATCCTGCCCAGTTCGGACGCGGTGAGGATTTCGAGGATTACCCTCGAGACCTCAATCGTGACCTTGAGCTACTGGAAAGGGAGAAGGTAGACATCGTTTTCGTTCCCTCCGAGGAGGAAATGTATCCCTCGGGATTTAGCAGTTGGGTGGATGTGAAGAAGGTAACTGAAAGACTTGAAGGTGCTTCTCGCCCAGGGCATTTTCGCGGAGTAGCTACAATTTGTGCCAAGCTATTCAATATCATCCAGCCGACCAGAGCTTACTTCGGGCAGAAGGATGCTCAGCAGGCGGTGGTGATCAAGAAAATGGTTTCTGATTTAAACATGAACCTGGAAATCATAGTTGTACCTACGGTGAGGGAAAGCGACGGACTCGCTATGAGCAGTCGTAATATTTATCTTAATGCTGAAGAACGCCAGGCAGCTATTGCCCTATTTAGAGCTCTTTCCCTTGCCAGGGAATTGTGGCAAAACGGTGAGAAGGATGCCGATAAAATCCGACACCAAATGACCACGCTTATCCAGAAGGAGCCACTAGCCCGAACCGACTATGTCAGCATCGCCGATGCCAATACATTAGAGGAGCTAGATGTAATTGCCCGTCCCGCTCTAGCCTCCTTAGCCGTCACAATAGGCAAAACAAGACTGATAGATAACATAATTCTAGAATAAAAGGGGAGCAGAAATTCTAAATCCTAAATCCGAACCTCTAAACAATATCAAATGTTCAAAATCCAAATGACCAAAACAGTCTTGAAATTTGGTCCGTTGGCTAACGAATGGGATTCCCACCACAGGGGTGTCAGCGTAAGCTGCTTCGCCTCCAGATTTTGTAGTTGCCTGATTCATCAGGCACAATTGCCCAATAAATTGGGCAACTACACTTTTAAACTACACCTCGCAATGACAGAAAAAGATGGCTGGCAATGACCAACGGAGCGTGAATGTCACTCCCTGACCAGCACCCAGAATCCTATCATCGCCAGGAAAGCCATAATGGCGCCGAAGAAGAAGGGAGCCGCTGGATTAACCACCTGCCACAGATAGCCAGCAATCAGGCTTGCCGGAAGCAAAGTAACCCCCACTATGCCATGAAACAGACCATAAGCCGTCCCTCTTCTCTCTTCAGGCACTAAATCAGCCACAAAGGCACGGGATACCCCCTCCGCCAATCCGTAATAAACTCCGTAAAATCCAAATAATATCCATATCTGCCACGAAACAGAGGTCAGGGCAAAGCCAAGATAAACCAGGGCATAAATCAACCAGCCTAGAAGGATAATGCGCCTCCTTCCCAACCTGTCGGACAATATTCCCGCTGGCGTGGATAAGGAAGCATAAACAAAATTGAACAGCACCAGCATCAGAAGTATATAAAGAACGGAATTGCCCAGGTTCTGTGCCCGAAGGATGAGGAAGGCATCGCTGGAGTTGCCCAGTGTGAATAAAAAGATAATGCCCAGGAAAATCCAGAACCGTCTATCTAACCCGAATGTAAGTTTTCCTACTTTGCTTGTAGGAACGGGAATTCGTGGTGTTGCTTTTTTCTCCCGTTCTGTAACGAAGAAAAACATGAACAAAGCTATCACTGCAGGGATAATGCCAATCAAAACCAACTGCTGGTAGGTAGTTCGACTGAGCTCCAGAGTTCCACCCTGCCACAGAAAAACAACGACTGCTGCGGAAATAATGCCCACCACAGCGCCGAAGGTATCCATGGCGCGGTGAAGTCCGAAAGCCTTGCCTCTTTGCTCCGGAGTTACCGAATCTGCCACCAGGGCATCCCGGGGAGCGGTTCGGACACCCTTGCCCAGCCGGTCTGTAAACCGCACTCCAAGCACCATCCCCCAGGTCGAAGCAATATACATGAGCGGCTTGACAGCAGTGGATAATCCGTAGCCAAAAAAAGTTAGCCCTTTTCTTTTTCCTAATCTATCGCTGAGCCATCCACTGAGGATTCTAAACAGAGAGGCAGTGGCATCAGCCACTCCTTCAATTAAACCAATGACGGTTGTCGCCACCCCCAATACATTCAGCAGAAATAATGGGAGGAGGGTGAAAATCATCTCACTGCTGACATCGGTGAGAAAACTGACCAGTCCTAAGAAGAATACATTGGGGTTAAGACCAAAAATTTGCTTTGATTTCACGCAAGTGGTATTATAGTAATACACAGCTCAGGAAAAGAATAGTTTATTTATTTGACACCAGAAGGCTGGTGTAATATAGTGCTGTGTTTTGTACCTTAAAAACTGAATAGGTTTTGCGTTCATCCTGGCGCAGGTCAAGGGAGAAAGAGCATAGGGTGGATGCCTTGGCATCAGCAGCCGAAGAAGGGCGTGGCAAGACTGCGAAAAGCCTCAGGGAGCTGTCTAGCAAGCTTAGCTGGGGATTCCCGAATGGGGTAACCCGCTCAGGTGAACCCTGAGCACTCGCGTTCAGCGAGGGGCAACCGGGCGAACTGAAACATCTAAGTAACCCGAGGAACAGAAATCAACGAGATTCCCTTAGTAGTGGCGAACGAACGGGGAACAGCCCAAACCAGAATAGCTCAGTGGTCTTGGAGCCTAAGCTATTTTGGGGTTGTAAGACACAGGAGGATGGATTCCAGGGTCCATCACAAAGTTACCAAATTCCATTCTAGCCCAATGTTTCTGGAAAGGGCAACCATAGAGGGTAACAGTCTCGTAGGCGAAAGAATGGAATCTTTGCTTGTGTTCTTGAGTACCACGGGACACGAGGAATCCCGTGGGAAGCCGGGGGGACCACCCTCCAAGGCTAAATACTGCTGATGACCGATAGTGAACCAGTACCGTGAGGGAAAGGTGAAAAGCACCCCGGGAGGGGAGTGAAATAGAATCTGAAACCCTGTGCTTACAAGCAGTCAGAGGTTCGATTTATCGGACTGATGGCGTGCCTATTGAAGAATGAACCGACGAGTTGATCTATGTGGCTAGGTTAAGCAACTTGCGTTGCGGAGCCAAAGCGAAAGCGAGTCCGAATAGGGCGTAGCTTGGTTCGCCAAGCAGGTCGCATGGATCAGACCCGAAACCGAGTGATCTACCCATGGCCAGAGTGAAGCTCAAGTAAGATTGAGTGGAGGCTCGAACTTGTGAGTGAGGCAAAACTCTAAGATGAGCTGTGGGTAGTGCAGGTGAAATGCCAAACGAACTCGGAAATAGCTGGTTCTCCCCGAAATGCATTTAGGTGCAGCCTCAGGAAGTAATTTATGGAGGTAGAGCTCTGGATAAGCCAGGGACCGTGAGGTTACCGAACTTAACCAAACTGCGAATGCCATAAATGTAATCCTGGGAGTGAGACTATGGAGGATAAGCCCCATAGTCGAGAGGGAAACAGCCCAGACCATCAGCTAAGGTCCCTAAACGCAAGCTAAGTGGGAAAGGAAGTAGTGTTGCAAAAACAGCCAGGAGGTTGGCTCAGAAGCAGCCACCCTTTAAAGAGTGCGTAATAGCTCACTGGTCGAGTGATGCTGCGCCGACAATATAACGGGGCTCAAGCTTGCTACCGAAGCTATGGGCTTCCTGATTTTATCAGGGAGCGGTAGGGGAGCGTTGTCATGGCTGAGAAGCTTTGGCGTAAGCCAAGGTGGAGTAGTGACAAGTGAGAATGTCGGTATGAGTAGCGTAAAGGCATGTGAAAACCATGCCCACCGTAAACCTAAGGTTTCCTATGCAACGTCAATCGGCGTAGGGTTAGCCAGGCCTAAGCCAAACCCTAATGGGGCAGGCGATGGACAATGGGTTAATATTCCCATGCTACTTAGCTTTTGCTTTAAGGTAAAGGGGGGACCCAGGAAGGTAGGTTGAGCATACCCAATGGACATGGTGTGTTCCCAACTCAAGGCGCATCAGGGCAGGTAAATCCACTCTGGTATTAAGCTGAGAGGAGGGAGAAATTGAGGGGCAACCCGAGATGATTCAACTGACCCTATACTGGCAAGAAAAGCCTCGTTGCTAAAAAGTTAAGTACCTGTACCGCAAACCGACACTGGTAGGTTGGGATAAGAGTCCCAAGGTGTTCGAGAGAACCCTCGTTAAGGAACTCGGCAATCTAACCCCGTAACTTCGGGAGAAGGGGGCCCACCGTTACAGGTGGGGGCACAAAATTGGCCCAAGCGACTGTTTAACAAAAACACAGGTCCCTGCTAAAGCGAAAAAGCTGAGATATAGGGGCTGATACCTGCCCGGTGCTAGAAGGTTAAGGGGAGAGGTTAGAGCCTTAGCTCAAAGCTTTGAACCGAAGCCCTAGTGAACGGCGGCCGTAACTATAACGGTCCTATGGTAGCGAAATCCCTTGTCGGGTAAGTTCCGACCCGCACGAATGGTGTAACGACTTGGGCGCTGTCTCAACGAGGGACTCGGCGAAATTGAAAGGGGGGTGAAGATGCCCTCTACCCGCGACAGGACAAAAAGACCCTGGCAGCTTTACTATAGCTTGGCATTGGGCTTAGGCTGAGCATGTGTAGGATAGGTGGGAGGCTGAGAAGCTGGAGCGTCAGCTTCGGCGGAGCCAACGGTGAAATACCACTCTTGTTCAGTTTTGGTTCTAACTCGTCGCAAGACGAGGACATTGTCTGGTGGGTAGTTTGACTGGGGCGGTTGCCTCCTAAAAGGTAACGGAGGCGCCCAAAGGTTCCCTCAGCGCGGATGGAAACCGCGTATGGAGTGTATTGACATAAGGGAGCTTGACTGTGAGACCTACAAGTCGAGCAGGGACGAAAGTCGGGCAAAGTGATCCCACGGTACCGTGTGGAAGGGCCGTGGCTTAACGGATAAAAGCTACCCCGGGGATAACAGGCTTATCTTGCCCAAGAGTTCATATCGACGGCAAGGTTTGGCACCTCGATGTCGGCTCGTCGCATCCTGGGGCTGGAGAAGGTCCCAAGGGTTGGGCTGTTCGCCCATTAAAGCGGCACGCGAGCTGGGTTCAGACCGTCGTGAGACAGGTCGGTCTCTATCCGTCGTGGGCGTTAGAGATTTGAGGGGAGCTGTCCTTAGTACGAGAGGATTAGGATGGACAGACCTCTGGTGTGCCAGTTGTTCCGCCAGGAGCAGTGCTGGGTAGCCAAGTCTGGAAGGGATAAGCGCTGAAAGCATCTCAAGTGCGAAGCCCACCCCAAGATGAGATCTCCCACCGGAAATGGCATCCATTGGAGTTTACTTTGATGGATGCTTGACCGGAGAAGGCCGCAAGTAGACTACTTGCTTGATAGGCGGCGTGTGTAAGCGGAGTAATCCGTTCAGCTAAGCCGTACTAATGGCCAAGACCTTGACCTGTGTCAGGTTGAACGCAAAACTTATCGGTCCCCCTAAGAATGGGCAATCCTTGCCCATCATTGTCGCGGGGTGGAGCAGTGGTAGCTCGTCGGGCCCATAACCCGAAGGTCGTTGGTTCAAATCCAACCCCCGCCACCAGAGAAGTTTGAGAAGGCAGGTCAAGTTGGCCTGCCTTCTTCACTTTGGTTGCCAATCACCTTAGCGTGGTTTCCACCCGGTACGATATATCTATGACCATTTTACTCGTTCTCTCTATTGACAATCAGGCACCGCAGGACTTAGATTTAGACGTGTTGGAGTCTAAAATCCAGAATAAGAAGAAAAGGACGGTGTAGAGAGATGGTTATGCGAGTCGCTGGGAAAACAAACAAGCTGGATCTGTTGGTCTTTCTGAAGAGGTCGAAATACCTGATACCCTTATTATTGGTTGCCCTCCTTGCTTTTGCAGGCTGTGCACCACAGCTAGAGGTTACTTTGCAATCGCCGGGAAATGGCAGCTCGGTTTCCTCGCTGCAACCAATATTAGCCTGGGGTTGTACTGAGGCCGATGCTCGATATCGCCTTCAGGTAGCAAGTGATAGTGGTTTCCAGAACCTGATTATTGATGCATCAGATTTAAGCAGTCCAAGCTATACCATACCTTCAGGCAAACTGACTGATTCCCAAACCTACTACTGGCGAGTAAGCGCTAGTAAAGCGGGGCACACATCAGACTGGTCAACTCTATGGTCTTTCCAAACACCCACGGGCCCAGGCACCGTCTCAGTTCAGGCTACTCTCGATGGCTCGCCATGGTCAGGAGTAGTTAGCTACACCATGCACGGGCCAGATGAACAGGCCAGCTATTCCTCTGTGCCTGAGAGCTTCAGTAATATGCCTGCTGGAATTTATACTCTTACCTATACCTCTGGTGGGCTGGAGGGAGCAACCTTATCCAGCATTAGCCCAACACCAACCCAGACTTTATCTCCTGGTGGCACCATAACCTTCACCCTGAATTTTCATTCGCAACCCGCTGGCACTGTAATGGTCGAGGCTACCCTTGACGGCACGCCATGGTCGGGGCATGTTAGATATACCATAGAGGGGTCGGTAACAGATTCCAGCTATTCTGTACCCGACAGCTTTGGCAGCTTGCCTCTAGGAACTTATACCGTTAGCTACACTTCCGGTGGTCCCTCAGGGGCAACACTAGCCAGCATTACGCCGTCACCAACGCAGACTTTGTCCTCTGGCGGCGCCATAACCTTCACACTGAATTTCCACTCGCAATCTACTGCCACTGTAGTGGTTAAAGCCACACTTGACGGCTCAACATGGTCGGGAAATGTTAGATACAGCTTAAATGGGCCAATAACAGATTCCGGTTATTCTGTATCAGAGAGCTTTGGCGGCTTGCCTGCAGGAACTTATAGCATCAGTTATAGATCCGGTGGCCCCGAGGGAGCAACATTAGCCAGCATTAGCCCGGCGACAAGACAGACGCTATCCTCCGATGGCACTATATACTTCACCTTGAATTTCCATTCACAACAGTCTGGGACTGTGATGGTCAAGGCTACCCTCGACGGCTCACCATGGCAGGTTGCCATCGGTTCAGGGACAATTAGCTATACCTTGCACGGTCCAGTAACGGATTCCAGCCACTCTATGCCCGATACCTTTAGCGACTTACCCCCGGGAACTTATACGCTCAGCTATAATTCCGGTGGGCCTATCGGTGCAACATTGGTGGGCATCAGCCCGGCACCAAGACAGACCCTGGCTCCAGGAGGTGTCATAACCTTCACCCTGGAATTCCAAACACAAGCTAAGGGCACTGTGCTGGTCCAGGCTACCCTTAATGGTGAACCATGGTCAGGAGACGTCATCTATTACTTAGCCGGGCCGTATATGGAAACCGGCTCCTATGTGCCCGACAGCTTCACTAATTGTCCTACGGGAAGTTATAGCGTCGACTACAAATCCGGTGGTCCCGATTCATCAGTATTAGATGGCATTACGCCATCAAGCCAGCAAGATTTGTCTCCCGGCGGCACTATAACTTTCACCTTGAACTTCGTAGGTATATTGTTAGAGTAACTAACAAGGAGGTAAAACATGAAATCAAAGCTAGGCCTGATCTGTGCGATTGTCGCCATCTCGCTTTGTCTCGTTGCCTGTTCCTCAGCCCCGAGTCTAGTGTCTGTAGATGCTTCACATTCGGGCCAGCAAGTCGAAGTTGCAGCTGGCGGCTCAGTGACAGTGACTTTGGAATCCAACGCCTCAACAGGCTTCCAGTGGGAGTTAGTGAGTATTAGTGATGAAGCTGTGTTAGAAAAGGTAGCTAACACATACGAGGCACCAGAAGACACAGGTATGGTCGGTGCTCCTGGCAAAGAAATATGGACCTTTAGCGCACTCAAGAAAGGCACGAGCACCATATCTATGGAGTACAGCCAACCCTGGCTGAACGGCACGAAGGCAGCCGAAACCTTCGACTTAACCATAGTTGTTAAATAAAGCGGCATAGGTCTCTGCAGCCCTCCGTCTACCGGGAACCGCTTGTAGCAAATGGCTGCCAGGTCTGAATGGAGCTTTAGCAGTGGTGTGGGGCATGTTGTATCGAAGCTATAAAAGAACATGGAGGGAGGTGGTTGAATGAAAAGAATGGTTTGCAGTATTGTGTTTGGTCCTTAAACCGCGCTGAGTTTGCCATCAATCTAATAACAAGGCTGCGTTGTACATATGAGCAGAATTAGGGCATTTTCCGTCATTGTTTTGGTGCTGTATCTCGGCGCATTCGGCGCAGTATCATGTCATGATGGATTAGGTCCCACCGCTCAGGCACAAATCAGGAAAGGCCCCTACCTCATCTATCCTGGTAACAGCACGAGCATGACTGTCCTGTGGCAAACAGACAGAACACCAGCCCAGGCGACCATCGAGTGGGGTAGCACAACTGATTACCATAGCACGGTGACTGTCCTGGAAAACGGCAATGGCGAGGATGAACACCAATTTTCATACACAATCACAGACCTTACTCCAGGGTCGCGAACCTACTATCAGGTAAGTGTGGACGGGGAGCAATTCCCGGGGTCCTTTCTGACAGCCCCTTCTGAATCTGCAACATCACTGACCTTCTACGCTTATGGGGACACGCGAAGCCATCCCGATATTCATGACAGTGTAATTTCGCAGTTAATGGCAGATTTAAACACAAACCCTGATGAGCGCCAGACCTTCTGCCTTCACGTAGGAGATTTTGTCACGTTTGGTTTGGACGAGGCTTATTGGGACGACGAGTATTTCAATCGAAATTACACGGACACAATGACATTTCTATCGAGCCTCCCTGTGATGGGCACCATTGGAGACCACGAGACCTTCGATACAGACACTTACACCCCCGATTATGAGCATGCCGGGGAACTTTACAGGAAATACTGGCCGTATCCTCTCTATCCGGACACAAAGCATTTTTACTATTCGTTTGACTATGGACCGGCGCATGTCTGCGTTTTGGACCAATATACCGCAGAGTACACAAAGGGAAGTACACAATACGCCTGGGCAGAGCAGGACCTCAGCAATTCAACAAAGCCCTGGAAGGTCGTCATGTTTCACGACCCTGCCTGGAGCGCTTATGGAATTGAAGGCCCAGATGTCGGGCCACACGAAAACGACGAAATAGTCCAGAGTGACCTTTGCCCGCTGTTCGAAAACAACGGCGTGACAGTGGTAGTGCAGGGGCACAATCATTACTATGCCCGCTGCACGGTAAACGGGATTCAGTACCTTGCTTTAGGAGGCGGTGGCGCTGATCCATACCCTCCTGCCCCCAACCAGAGCAATGTGGGCAAAGCAATCCAGGCCTATCATTTTGCTAAATTCGATATTTCGGGAAATACAATGTCTGTTTCGGTCATCAGCAATGAGGGAGAAAAAATTGACTCATTCACAGTGAATAAAAGCGAAGAAACAATAGGAAAAGTAGAAACGAAAATGGTGCACGTCGGGGATATTGATATTGCCTACAAGATGTTTGGTGAAGGAGACCCCCTTCTATTGATAATGGGCTACAGTTGCACGATGGACCTCTGGCCTCCAGAAGTGTTACAAGAGCTTGCTACACATTACAAGGTAATCATATTCGATAACCGTGGCATGGGGGAAACAACTGCTTCAGATAAGGTGTTCACAATCGAGCTGTTTGCAGATGATACAGCAGGTCTTTTAGATGCTCTCAATATAGAGCGTGCACATGTACTTGGTTGGTCTATGGGGACAATCATTGCTCAACAGCTTGTACTGGATCATCCCGACAAGGTTGACAAACTCATACTGTATGCCGCTTACTGCGGAGGTAAAGAAGCAATATGGCTAAGCCGCAAAGTTCTGATAATGCTCGTTGATACATCAGGTACACCTGAAGAGCAGGGAGAAAGGCTTCTCAAGCTGCTGTTTCCTCAGGAGTGGCTGGAGGAACATCCTGACCCGAGCACATACTTCCCTATGCCGACGGAGACTAGTTCCCCGGAGAATGTAGAGCGCCAGTACGAAGCCATGGGTAGTTGGTATGGCACTTTTAGCCAATTACCGCAGATAACGCAAGATACCTTGCTCATCACAGGAACCGATGACATACTCATGCCTCCTGAGAATTCCTTCATTATTGCCCAGCAGATTCCCGGAGCCTGGCTTGTTCAGCTTAAAGGAGGCGGCCATGGTGTGATGTATCAGTATCCCGAAAAGTTTAGCCGGATTGTGCTCACTTTTCTTGAAAACTAACTGCTTTCTAGACAAAAACTTATGCTTTGCGGTTCATCCCTGTGGACACAGACCTGAAGGGTCGCACTATAAAATTTGGAGGTGAAGAATTTCCGGGATAGTCAAGATAAATCTGAATCCAAAGCTAGAGCAAAATTAAACAGCCTAATAGCTAACAAGAAGGTAAAACATGAAATCAAAGGTAATGTCGCTGTGTACCATCGTAGCTATTTCGCTTTGTCTGTTTGCCTGTTCCCCAGTCCCAAGTCAAGTGTCTGTAGATGCTTCATATTCCGGCCAGCAAGTCGAAATTGCAGTTGGCGGCTCATTGATAGTGACCTTGGAATCCAACGGCTCAACAGGCTTTCAGTGGTCGGAGCCGGCAGAAATTAGTGACGAAACTGTGTTAGACCAGGTAGGTCACGGATTTCAGGCACCAGAGGACACGGACATGGTCGGTGCTCCTGGCAAAGAAATATGGACTTTCAAGGCACTCAAGAAAGGCACGAGCACCATATCTATGGAGTATAGCCGACCCTGGCAGACCTGCGCGAAGGCAGCCGAAACCTTCGACTTAACCATAGTTGTTAAATAAAGCGCCACAAAGATAACAGAATATACCTTTATCCGACATTGTCTGGATCGTGGGACTTAAAACAGAAGGCACACATACAGTGCTCAATAGTTTCTAGACTAGTAGCATCGAAAAATAGTGCCGGCAGCCTCCACCACTAAGAAAGTTACGAAGGCTGATTACTAATCAGCCTTCTTGATTTTGCTACCCTAGCTGAGATGATATAACTAACCATTCCTCTGGGTCAGTCTCTCCAAAATTTGAGCTACCGCCCTTTCTGCCTCAACTTTGCCTGTATCAATCAAAACATCAGGATTTTCCGGAATTTCCATTTCTTTATTTATAATGTGAATCACCCTCTCTGGGAGAGAAGGCTCCCGACTTTTATTTCTTTCAATACAAGTTCTTAGTGGACACTGGAGATAGCAAAGCAAAACATTTCCCTCCCCAGCTATTGTTCTTACCTTCTCCCGCCACTGTTTCTTGTAAAAAGTGGCATCAATTAGAAAATAATCTACCGTGCCCAAATCTTCCCTCAGAAGTTTGAAAATTCGCTCATAGATTTTGTCGGAAATGTGGTCAGAAATAACAAGTTTTACTCTGCCTGATTTTTCAAGCTCTGCAGCTAGCTTCCTGGCAATGGTTGATTTCCCCGAGCCAGGAATTCCACAGAAAACTATTACACAGGGTCGTTCTAATACTCCAGCCAAGGCGCCAGCTATTATACCCGTATTTATGCATAGTGTCCTGGATTGGAAAAAGAGAGCCTACCAGGGCCCGGAAGGAATATTCAAGGTCTGTCGAACAACTCGCCCACTACCCCCCTGCCTTTACATCTTTGATATGGGTCCTCTACATACGCCGTACCAGCGTCGGAGAAAGATAGGGAAATCGGAAAGCTATACCTGGCTGGTCTTGTCCTGTTTATGCTACAGTAAGAAGATATAATCATAATGATAAAAGGAGGGAACAATGGAAACAAAGCCCTGGCATCGTCACTATGACTACAATGTTCCTACTACAATTCGCTATCCCCGGCTGCCTGCTCAGGATATCCTTCAGATCTCAGCTGGTACAAATCCAGACAAACCAGCTCTGAATTTTTACGGTACTGAGATAACCTTCTGGGAGTTGCGCCAGCAGGCGTTGCGCATGGCCAATGCGCTTGGTGCCATCGGGGTACAGAAAGGAGAAAGGGTAGGGCTTCATCTCCCTAACTGCCCCCAGTATGTCATTGCCTACCTGGCTACTCTATACTTAGGGGCTATCGTGGTGAATCTAAACGCCATGTACACAGCTGATGAACTCAAACCCATGATCAAAACCACTGGAATGACGACCCTGGTTACCTTTGATTTGGTCCTTCCTGCAGTTCGGACCGTTGCTCAAGAGGTGGACATTCCCCGGATAGTGGTCACTAAAGTAACCGATTATATAACGGGGATGGGTGTGAGCACCCCTAAAGACCTGGAGTTGGAGGAGGGTTGGCACCATTTTTCAACACTCATGGATAACTCTTCTGACACGAGAGTTCCACGAGTCGAGATAGCCCAGGACGATCCTGCCCTTATTCAGTTCACTGGAGGAACTACCGGGATTCCCAAGGGGGCGGTGCTCACCCACGCCAACATAGTAGCTGCCACCCTCCAGTGCTCCCTATGGGGCAGTGCCACTATGCCTCTTATTCCTCCGGAGAGACGTTCCGTGTTAGCTGTGATACCCTATTTCCATGTGTATGGAAACATTGTAGCAATGAACTGGGCCATGGCCAATTGTGCTACCCAGATACTGGTTCCCCGGTTTGATTTCGATGAGTTGATGGGGCTCCTGGCCAATTTCGAAGAAATCACCTTTTTCCCCACTGTACCCACACTGATCACCGTCCTCATCAACCACCCCAAGGCCACAGAGCTAAACCTGGCAAAGAAACTGGGTTTGTTGAACTCGGGAGCAGCGCCTATGCCTGTGGAGCTTATCCAGCAGGTTCGCGACATGGGGATCTTCTTCAGCGAGGGATACGGGCTGAGTGAGTCTACCTCGCTGGGAATTTCGAATCCTGTACTGGGGCTCAAGAAGGTCGGCAGCATCGGGGTCCCATTCCCTGATAATGATGTGCGTTTGGTGGATGTAGACAAAGGAGTGGAAGATGTGCCACGAGGAGAGCCTGGTGAGATCATAATGAAGGGACCCCTGATCATGAAGGAATACTGGAACAACCCCGAGGAAACAGCGAATCAGCTCAGAGATGGATGGCTCTACACTGGAGATATCGCCACGGAGGACGAGGAAGGTTATATGTTCATAGTGGACCGCAAGAAGGACATGATCATTGCGGGCGGATTCAACATCTATCCCAGAGAGATCGATGAGGTGCTCTATCAGCACCCCAAGGTTATGGATGCAGTCGCTGTAGGCATACCTCACGAATACCGAGGGGAGACAATTAAGGC
>CAYVCJ010000011.1:0-23778 GCA_964450165.1 uncultured Dehalococcoidales bacterium | reverse complement strand
GGTGAAGAATATTTTATTGGTGATAGTAATAAGGCGGTGTGGCAAAGCACCATTGAGGCATCTAAGGAAGCTTATAAGGAGGCAGGGATCACTAACCCTCTAAAGGAGCTAGATGTAGCCGAGGTATACAATCCTTTTAGTTACCAGGAGCTGATGTTTTTGGAATGTTTGGGGCTGTGTCCTCCCGGAGAGGCTCCTGACTATGTAATTAAAGGTACATTTTCGCCTGGCGGTGAGCTTCCCTGTGACCCCTCAGGTGGTGTTCTTTGTACCAATCCCATCGGTGCTGCTGGGCTCATCAGGGTAGCTGAGGCAGCACTGCAAGTTACTGGCAAGGCTGGAGAACATCAAGTTGAAGGGGCCAAATTAGCCCTATCCCACGCCATGGGAGGTGCAGAGCAGTTTAATGGAATAACGATACTTGGCTCAGAACTGTAGAAAAGGAGGAATTGGATGGCAGAGAAGTATAAATTACTTAAAGACGCGATTAGACTCGAGATAGAGGATTTTACGTTCCCCAAAAAGGAATATAGGACAGCTAGGCATGATACGGTTCTTCCCTATAATTGGGCTTTAGGTCCAACGTGGATCAGGTTCTTTGATGGCTTGAAAGAGGAGAAAATACTTGGTACCAGATGCAAAAAGTGCAATAAAGTTCTCGTTCCGGCAAGAACATTTTGCCCCATTTGTTATGAAGATATGGAGGAATGGGTTGAGCTTCCCCAAGAAGGCAATGTGGAAACATGGTGTCTTGTTAACTATAAATATTACGGGCAAGTTAAGAAACCGCCGTATATAATAGCGCAAATACGCCTGGATAAAGCCGATTGTAGCCTGACGCACTTTATTAGTGGATTTAGCTTATCTGACCTTGGCAAGGTGAGAAACAAAATGAAGACTGTGTCAAGGGTCAAGGCCGTATGGAGTAAAGAGAAACATGGTGATATCTATGATATCGCCTATTTTAAGCCTGTTTAAGCTGAACTGAGAGCCGTTTCATTCCCCTGTGGAGGACAAATCCAGATCTTCGCAACAACAGGAGGAATTTTGCTGATTTTGAAGTTGGTGATAAGTTGGGACAAGCAGGGTGAGGACGGCCACCAAGACTGATATCTGAGTTTTGCTCCTCCAGCGAGGATTGGTTTTAACTTTACACAGATGTACAATCTGGCAGAGAAAACATGGATGAGAAAGAAATCAACAAATTGAAAACGGACATAGTAGAAGCCGGTAAGAAAATGTTGCATAAAGGGCTTGTAATTGGGACGTCGGGGAATATTAGCATTAGAATTTCAGGCGAAGATAAAATGTTAATTACTCCAAGCAGCGTAGAATACGATAAGATTGAGATTGATGATATTCTGGTAGTGGATTTCAAAAAAAATGTCCTGGAGGGAGAACGAAGTCCATCTGTGGAAACTGATATGCATATCGGGATTTACCGAACTAGACCAGATATTGGGACGATAGTTCATACTCATTCCGTATATGCCACTGCAATTGCATCATTGGGAAAAACAATTCCACCTTTCCTCGATGAGATGGTGCTTATGATCGGTGGTGAGATAGAAGTCGCAGAGTACGGTATGCCAGGTAGCAGGGAATTAGCACAAAATGCAGTAAGAGCCCTGGGAAGGAAGAATGCAGTTCTTTTAGCAAATCATGGCTCTTTGTGTTGTGGGAAAAATCTAGAAAATGCATTTGAGACCGCTGAATTGGTGGAAAGAGTAGCCAAAATATTCATATTGTGTTCACTCCTTGGCAAACCGAAAAGTCTTCCACAGGAAGCTCTAGAATTGGAGCAGAAAATATTTGAAATGATGACTAAATAGATTTTCGAGTAAATATACGATTGGCTAGCTTACTATCGTTTTGGCTCCACCCCGCAAAGTAGCACACATAGCCATAGCAATACTCCACAACCCTTGGCCTGACTCGTGTTACAAGAGCAAAATAATAAGAATCATTGGGAGGAATTTTGGCAAAGACAAAAATTAACTGGGGTAAGCTTTTCCCCAATGAAATCACCCAACCACGACTAGATTGGTGAGCTTATGACAGAGATTATCTTGGTAAGGCATGGGGAAACTGAGTGGAATGTAGCTGAAATATATAGGGGAAGGGCTGATGTAGCTCTAAATGAGGTGGGTATTGGACAAGCAGAATTGCTGGGCAAGTACTTGGGTCGATTGAAGCTGGATGCTATTTATTCCAGCCCGCTGAGACGGGCATTGGATACGGCCAATATTGTAGCTCAACACCAAGATATCACCGTACAAGTTACCCATGGCCTTATAGATTTCGACTACGGGGAGTGGCAAGGCCTGCCTGACCAAAAAGTGGCAATGTTGTATCCTGATCTTCATAATGAGTGGCAAGCTAATCCACATCTGGTAAGAATGCCCGGCGGAGAGAATCTAGATGATGTGGCGAAAAGAGCCTTGGGTGTAGTTAGTGAGGTAGTCTCTAAATACAAGGGGGGTACAGTACTGGTGTCGCATCGTGTGGTGAATAAAGTTTTGATATGCTCACTATTGGGACTGGATAATTCACACTTTTGGCATATCAAGCAAGATGTAGGTGGAATCACAAATTTCGACTATGTTGACGGTCGCTTCATTCTCACTGGACACAATGACAACTCCTATTTGAAAGGAGTGCAGAAATCGCTAAGCGATTTCTGAGGACAGCATACCTGGAATTACTGGTAAATAAGGGCTTATTACGATGGTTTGAGGATCGTTGATAGTTCTAAGGATATCTTCCCAAGTTGGAATCTCTTAGAATAATATATGATTCATAGGCGACTACTATAGTGAGCCCCTGCCTTAGGTGTTAGAATTACTTAGGGGTTAAAAGCTAATGAAGATAGCTATTTCAGGAAAGGGTGGTGTGGGAAAGACTACCCTGGCAGCGCTGCTAGCTATGGCTTATGCGGAAAGCGGTTACAAGGTTATTGTAGCTGACGCCGACCCGGACGGCAACATGGCTTCGGCTTTAGGCATTCCGCCAGAATTAGCTAAAGACATCACTCCTATCGTCGAAATGGGAAACCTAATCTATGAGCGCACCGGAGCACAACCAGGTACTATTGGGGAGTTTTTCCAACTAAATCCCAAGGTTGATGACATTCCAGATCGCTTCTCTATGGAGTGGGAGGGGATCAAACTTTTAGTTATGGGGACTATCAAAGGTCCGCTGGCAGGCTGTGTCTGCCCTGAAAGCGCTATGCTGAAAGCTTTGCTCAGCCATCTAATCCTTGGGCGAGATGAGTTGCTGATTCTGGACATGGATGCTGGAGTAGAACATCTGGGGCGAGGGACAGCTCAAGCAGTGGATGCCTTCATAATTGTGGTTGAACCGGGGCAGCGTAGCTTTCAGACGGCTCGAACAGTTGAAAAATACGCCTCAGGTCTAGGGGTAAGCCATTGCTTCATAGTTGGTTCTAAGACGAATAATGAGTCAGCACGCCAATTCATCAAGGAGAACCTGCCCGATTACCAGATTCTGGGTTTCCTGGATTTCGACCCTGATTTGCTCTATGCCGATGTTCAGGGCTTCAATGTCTACCAGTCAGCGCCAAAAAGTGCTGAGCAGGCTCTGCTGGTGAAGAGCAAGCTGGAGGAATTCTTTTTGCAACCAGATTAAGCACGCTTCTCGGCTGGACTGTCCCTGGGGCAGGAAGCGTCTAACATGACGAGCTTTCTGGTATGCAGGAGCCAGACTCTCATGCGACCAGTGATTTTTACAGAGGCAACATTAAGATACTGCGGAAGCTATTCGAGGCTGTTGCATTATTCCTCACGGTAAGCCTCTGATTAACTTCCAGACGATAGTTGCACAAAGGTCCCTTATATCTTCAGTGGGTAGGTAATCAGAAATATTGCTATCAAAAACTATGTTGCCCCTGGGAGGAAACTCATCATCACCTCGCCACAGGATCAAGGTTATGGGTACGCGTGGGAAAGCATTTATGGTCACGGATACATCTCCATAACCTGTTTTATGACCTCCCAGCTTTGGCGCCAATCCTATGAGCAACTCAGGCTTCCTACCAAAATGATCTAAAAGGGGCGTTATAGCCCATTGGTTAAATACTGCAAAGTAGCTGGCACATCCTGGCAGTTGCTTGAAGATGATGAGCTTATTGGTAGCAGGGGTACCTTTGGCTAAAGTTAAATAGTGAAGTATCAGTATCTTGTCCCTCAGTGGCACCTGTTCCTCACTATCTTTTAAGGAAATTTCACCACTGGGGAGGGCGACAAGATACGATTGGTTTAAATACTCAACGATTATCTTTCTGGAATCCATGGATTGTGCACCGGCTTTGCGACATAGTCCTTCTACACCCATGCCTACCAGTTGCTCTCTGGCAAGCTTATAGGCAAGCTCATAAGCTTGCTCTCGAACGTTAGGCAACGATGAATGGCGGCTCTCCATTTATAATGTAATGCTGCGGGGATGACCCATTTTAGAATAATCTTTCAATGGCTGTGGGGTATAGAGTATATCCAACCGCCCCACTTTCTTTAATCTCTCATAAATCTGAATCCAGGTGCAATCTCGTGTGGGGTCAACCTCGCATTTGCCGTCACGATACCCACCACAAGGGCCGTTAACCAATCCTTTAGGGCACCTTGCAATGGGGCAAATTCCGCCAGTCCGATCTAGCATGCAGTCTCCACAGCCAACACAGCGTTCAGCAAAAACATCCTCCTGAACAGGCATTCCCATAAATAGAGTATTAAGCCCGGGGAGAACAGGGATATCGGGGAATCGCTCAGCAACAGCTTGAACTCCAACGCCGCAGCCCAGTGAAAGGATCGCATTGACTTCTTTCACTTGCTCATTGAGGGCATCTAGAAATTCCCATTCACATTGGCGTTCGACTGTGTGTTCCCTGAACACTCGGTTCTTGCCAGATATCTTGTCTGCCATGCGCAGAGAAGACGCAAGAATCCCTACCTCCCTCTCCCCACCAGCAAAGCAGACAGCGACGCAAGTGCCACAGCCTAATATCAAAACCCGCTGGTAACCTTCCAGCATTTTCGTTATCTCTTCCAATGGTTTTTGTTTTGCTACTATCATCTTTCCGCTCCTATTCTTGGCTTCTCCTTTATCCTTTGCTCCAAATCCTGCAGCCTTGCGTTACAAGCTCTGCCATAAGCGTCCATTTCATCGTTTTCTTTTTACCGGGCTGGGACCTAATTCCCTAACCTTGTCAGTCATCTTCCTAGCCACGTTGGCAAACTGAGGACCCTCAGAGGCAGACACGAAGAACATCTCAAGCCGCTCCGCTTCCAGACCAATCTCACTGAGAATAGCCTTAGCCTGGGCTACTCTCTTTTCGGCACGAATATTCCCCTCGATGAAATGGCATGTTCCCTTAAGACATCCGGCAACAAACACACCATCAGCTCCCTGCTCAAAGGCCTTCAGGATATGTAAAACATCAATGGTACCCGAACAGGGCAGCTTGATTATTCTGATATTGGTTGGATATTGTAATCTCATAACCCCAGCAAGATCGGCAGCGGCATAAGCGCAATAATGGCAGCAAAAGGCAACGATTACTGGCTCGAATTGGTTTTTGGATATTATCTCATGCTCCATTACCTAGCTTCTGTCAGCAAAGCCTCGATCTTTGCCTCTATCTGTTCCTCCTTATAGTGGAAGAGCGTTATTGCCTTCCTTGGACACTGTGCAGCACAAATGCCACAGCCTCGGCATTCAGCCACTTCTATCTCCGCTACTCCATTCGTGTTAATGAAAGGTACATTGTAGGGGCAGACCCTAATACAGGTGAGGCAGGCAGTGCACTTACTGGGATCAACCTGACAAACAGCCCCACCGACCTCAAGCTGGTTTTTAGCCAAAATAGTAGTAGCTCGCCCAGCTGCTGCCTGTGCCTGAGCGATAGTTTCATCTATGAATTTGGGGGAATGCGCCGTGCCACACATGAATATCCCCTCTGAGGAAAAATCAATCGGCGCTAGCTTCACATGCGCTTCATGGAAGAACCCTTCCTTGGTGAGAGTCAGCTTCATGATATCTCTTAGCTCTTCATTGGTCTCAGAGGGAACCATAGGCTCAGCTAAAACAAGTAAATCTGAGGTCAGGATAAGTTCCTCACCTAAGATAGGGTCAAAGGCGTTAACCTCAAGCTTGCCATCGTTGGAGTTGACTTGTGGAGGTCTTTCATCGTCATACCGAATAAATATCACGCCTTCCTTCCTAGCCCTGGTATAAAGTTCCTCTTTAAATCCATAAGTTCTAATATCTTTATACAGTATATAGATGTTTGCTTCTTGGTTAATCTCCTTGATTTTAAGGGCATTTTTAATAGCTACAGTGCAACAGACTCGGCTGCAATAATTGAAATTTCCTCCCGAAGGACGGATACATAAAATCATGACTATATTCTTAGCTTGAGCTATCTCCTCAGAAGATTTAATGATTTTTCCCTCAAGATCAGAAAGGGTAAGCACCCTTTCATCCTGCCCTAACAAGTATTCCCCACCCCGGTATTCTTTAGCTCCCGTGGCTACAATAATCACTCCATGCTCAATCAACCTCTGCCTTTCCCCGCTGGCAACCGTAGTTTTAAAGTTACCCACGAACCCCTCAAATTTAACCACTTTAGTCTCGCTAAGGATTTCAATGAGTTCGTTTGCCTCAACTTGCTTTATTAAAGACCGCAAAAAATCCTGGGGGGTTGTTTCATTTAGAGGAATATGCACTTTCCTCACCCAGCCTCCAAGCTCCTTCTCTTGTTCCACAAGGCATATCTTAAACCCTTGCTCAGCGAGATTAAGTGCTGCAGTCATCCCTGCTACTCCTCCACCAATAACCAGGGCATCATGACTCAGTCCTAGGCTCAACTTATGCAATGGTTCAAGTAAAGCGGCTCGGGCAACTGCAGCTCGAACCAAATCTTTAGCCTTTTGGGTTGCTTTTTCAGGTTCGCCCATATGAACCCATGAACAGTGTTCACGGATACTGGCCATTTCAAACAGATAGGGATTAAGACCTGCTTCCTTTATGGTCTCTTGGAACAAAGGCTCATGCGTTATCGGGGTGCAGGAAGCAACTACTACTCGATTGAGATTATGTTCCTTTATTGCCGACTTTATCCGTTCCTGAGTGTCCTGGGAGCAGGTATAGAGATTATCCTCGGCATAAACAACGTTTGGAAGTGTTTTGGTATATTCAACTACCTGAAGAACATCTACATATGCACCAATATTTATTCCACAGTGGCAAATAAAGGCGCCAATTCTGGGGGGCTCTCCTATAACATCTTTCTCAGGGGGGTATTCCTTTTCCATAGTTAATGTATAGCGTGCTGAGGAAAGGAGAGCCGAGGAATTTGCCGCTGCGGCGCTGGCCTGCATCACCGTTTCTGGAATGTCCTTGGGACCCTGAAAGGCACCACAAACAAATATTCCAGGCCGCGAAGTATCCACCGGGGTGAATTCATCGGTCTGGCAAAATCCATATTTATTAAGCTTAATACCAAGTCTTTTGGCTAAATCCATGCCTTTCTTAGAAGGCCGAAACCCCACCGAAAGGACTACCAGGTCAAATTCCTCGTTACGGAGCGTTCCATCTTCCTCAGCGAACCTGAGGGATAAATTCCCAGTGCCATCAATTTCTTGAATTTCGTAAATTCTTGACCTGATAAATCTTACTTTATGTTCCTCTTTAGCTCGATTATAGTATTCCTCGTATCCCTTACCCTGGAGTCTCATATCCATGAAGAATATAGTGGTATCCAAATCAGCCTCAGCGTGCTCTTTAGCGATAATGGCTTGTTTTATAGCATAGGTGCAACAAACTGAGGAGCAATATCCAGCGCCGATACTTTCATCTCTGGAGCCAACACATTGAATCCAGGCGATCTTATGAGGCGCCTTTTTATCTGAAGGCCTTATGATTTCTCCTTGATACGGCCCTGAAGCGTTCATAATTCTTTCAAACTCGATGCTGGTCACAACATTGGGGTATTTCTTATAGCCATAGTTAAACAGGGAAGTGGGATCAAATTCATCAAGACCAGGAGCTAAGATAACGGAGCCCACCTCGAGATTTGCAATTTCATCTCGCATCTCGTAGTCGATAGCCTTAGGCCCACACCTTTCTTCGCACTCGCCACACCCGATACAACCTTCTATTTGTGAAGCTAAACAGCGTCCAGCTTCTTCTTGAGCTTCAAGGATAGAATAACCTTTTTCAACTTCCTCAAACCCTTTTACGCGCATGTCTGGTTCCAGTTCTTTCGCCTTCACTCTATTTTGAGAAGGGAAACGTTCTTTAATGGTAATAAGTTCCTCCTCGCTGAACTTCTCAGGAGCCCTTTCATCTTCCTTAGAGGTCAAAGGTTCACCCTTAAGGTATTCATCTATAGAGCGTGCTGCCTTCTTCCCCGTGGCTATAGCCTCGATAACCATAGCGGGACCTGTAACTACATCTCCCCCGGCAAAAACGCCTTCAATGTTTGTAACTAAAGTGGCCTCATCAACTGTAATTGTTCCTCTATGAGTTATTTCCAAGCCTGCTTGCTTTGCAAACTCAACGTCTGATACTTGACCCAAAGCTGGAATTACAGTATCAACCTCGATAGTAAATTCTGAGCCTTCAATAGCTACAGGGCGACGACGACCGCTTTCATCCGGAGCTCCTAACTCCATCCTGGTACATTCAATTCTAGAAACTCTGCCGTTTTCAGAGATAATCCTAATAGGCGCGACCAAGAAGTTAATCTCAACCCCTTCTTCCTCTGCAGATTCGACCTCCTCAGAAGTAGCTGGCATCTCACTTCGGGAGCGCCGATAAATAATGTTCACCTCAGCTCCTAATCTTTTCGCCACTCTGGAAACGTCAATGGCAACATTACCGCCGCCGATTACGGCCACCTTTTTGCCCAACTTAACTTTTTGACCCATGTTTATTTCGCGTAGAAAGTCAACGCCGTGGATTACCCCTGAGGTATCTTCTCCAGGAATCCCAAGCTTTAAGCTTTCATGAGCTCCCACGCCAATAAAAACGGCATCATAAGATCTCCTTAGTTCCTCAAGCTTTATCCCCTCGCCTATCTTAGTATCTGCCTTTATTTCCACCCCCAATCTCTCGATATAGCCAATCTCTTTGCTAAGAACATCGTTGGGAAGACGATATTCTGGAATTCCGTATCGAAGCATCCCTCCAGGCTCAGGTAGAGCCTCAAATACAACGACCCCATAACCTTCGAGAGCAAGGTCATGGGCTGCTGCAAGACCTGCCGGACCACTCCCAATAACAGCCACTTTCTTCCCATTCCTGGAAATCTGAGGAATTTCAAGGCCCTCGATATCAATCTGGTCGGCAACAAATCTCTTAAGCTCACGAATTGCCATGGGGTCATCCATTTCTCCCCGGTTGCAGGCATCTTCACAGGGGGCATAGCAAACTCGACCACAGACTGCAGGGAGAGGGTTGGTTCTTCTTATAAGATCATATGCCTCTTTAAACATCCCCTGCTTAATTAAGGCTATATAACCCGGGACATTCATATGAATAGGGCAAGCATCTTTGCATGCAATATGGCAAGGTCTCTCCTCTCTTTTATCAATAACATAAGCATTAGGGACTGCTTGTTGATAAAGATTATAAATTGCCTTTCGCTGGCCCAATCCTTCATCGAAATCGTTCCTCATTACCACCGGACATCCCTCAGCACACAAGTTACAGGCAGTACAGCGTGTCTCATCTACAAATCTTGCCTTTTTCTTCACAGTGGCAGCGAAATTTCCCGGCTCTCCTTCAACACCCAAAAGTTCGGAGTAAGTCAAAAGCTCAATATTAAAATGTCTTCCGCATTCCACCAGCTTAGGGGAGAGGATACACATGGAGCAATCGTTAGTGGGAAGGGTTTTGTCAAGTTGGGCCATTACGCCACCTATGGCTGGCGCCTCCTCAACTAAGTAGACTTTGTACCCAGATTCAGCAAGATCAAGCGAGGCCTGTATCCCACCTATTCCTCCCCCTAAAACCAGGACTGCCCCTACTTTCTTAGTTTCTGCCTTGGTACTCATTTCCGCCATCTCGTTACTTATAAATCCTTCCCAATTTTGGCCAGCACTTTATCGACTGAAGGCACATTTAAGTTTATGCCAAGGTCAGCTACTGGATCTGCTCCCATGGCAAGACCAAGGAGTTGAGGATAAAGAAGAACGGGAATGTTATATTGATTATTAGACTTTTTAGATACCTTTTCCTGCTGAGTAGCGTACATAAGGTAACAGGTCTGACATAGAAGAACCATACAATCCACCTCTTTGTCTTGTAGGTTGTCAAGCTTTTTGGCTATTAAGGAATGAGCCAAATCCTCAGAAACAGGAAAAACTTTGCCTCCGCAGCACAGATTAAGAGTCTCATAATCGATAGGAGTGGCGCCGGTAGCAGAGATCAGTTGGTGAAGAGTTTTAGGGTCATTTGGCTCATCAAATCCTTCGGAGGCCCATTGTGGTTTCAGATAGCGACAGCCATAATGCGGTGCTACTTGAATCTTCGATAAATCTCTCCTCGCCTCTTCCCTTATCCTATCCAAACCTATATCTTCATAGAGAACTCTTGAGACATGCTTTACTCTAGTTCTCCCATTATATTCTAAGCCTATTGTTGATAGTTGCTTATTTACCTTGCCTCTTACCTCCTGCTTTTTTAGCTCCTCCACCCCTGCTGCCAACGCAGTGAAACACCAAGGGCAGAGGGTGACAATATCTAGATCCTGAATTTCAGCAAGAGCTAAATTCATTGCTGCTAATAAAAGGCCAGTTTCTATACTTATGTTTATTTGATTAGCACCACAGCACACGAAATCTTCAATATCAATTAGCTCAATCCCAAAACGTTTACAAATCCACCTGGTAGAGAGTTCGTATTGAGGGACTCTTGTAGGGGTAGTGCAACCCAAAAATAAGGCATACCTACTCATGACTACTCTTTCGATCTAATTTCATCAGCGCCAGTTGATTGAATTAATTTTGCCGCCTCCCTTCCATCACCCTTGAGAGGAGGGAGAGAAAGTTCCTCTCTTTTCTTTACCCACGCTTCTTCAGTAGCAAACACTACACCCGTTTGCATAACCTGCCTTGTCTGATTAACCCAGGAAGGAGGAGCATATCCCTCCTTTGCTGCCATATTTTTTAGGACATTTAACACGTTGAAAAAGTTTACGTTCTGTGGACAGTGTTGCTCACACTCAAGGCAAGTGGTACAATACCAGATATAAGGACTGCTTAAAACCCTTCCCCTCATGCCAAGGTTTACCATTCTGGCTATCTTTCTTGGATCAAACTCAGGGAGTATCTCATGGACAGGGCATGCTGCTGTACAGGTTCCGCAGGAAAAACACGCAGTTATATCACGAGCAGCCTCATGAGCTATTACGTCGGCCTTAAAATTCGGATCAAGCCCCGATACTCGGATTGGTTTACCAAGCATTGCCATTTTAATGTCTTAAGGAGAACGGTTTTCTAGATTAACCCCATAGCCTTTCTGACTATTTGTTTAACCACTTCTCAACTCGAATAAGAAGCTCCGTTGGAGCCACTGGTTTGTCGACAAAATCTTCGGCTTCCAGATTAAGTCCCTGACTCAATCCTATCGAACTTTCCATATACTTCTCTGAGAATGAAGTAATCATGATCACGGGGATTTGGCTTAATTGAGGGTCTTTTTTCAACTGCTGACAAACTTGAAAACCGTCTACCCCGGGCATAATGATATCCAGGAGAACCAGGTCAGGCTTTTCCGCGCGGGCTTTTTGCAAGCCCTCTTCGCCACTGAGGGCAGTGATTATCTCGTAAGGTCGGCTCTCCAACACTGTTTTGGTGGCCTCAATAAAATCGGGGTCATCATCAACTAAAAGAATCTTAGCTCGCCTTTCCATTTTTCACCTCAGCTATTTATTGCCTCGTCTGTAGCCCCATACTTGGCCCCTGTGTGTCTTTGCAAGGCTAAGCCCTGGCATTATGATTTTTCTTTTTTTAAAAGATTTTCCACTCGCTTAACGAGCAGAAAAGGGTCAATAGGCTTTTCTACATAGTCGTCAACATCGAGGCTCAAGCCAGTTTCCAGTTCATAGCGCCTGCGGCTGACCTCCTCCCTTATTGAAGTGAGAATCAGGATGGGCATGTCACTGTACTTCGACCATCGAGGGTCTTTCAATTCCTTGCAAACCGCAAAGCCATCCTTTCGAGGCATTAAAAGGTCTAGAATCATTAAATCAGGCTTTTCCTTCTTGAGTTCAGCCAGACCCTCTTCCCCATCCCGAGCGGTAACAATTCCATAGTTTCGTGCTTCGAGAACAGCTCCGATGGCGGCTAAAATGTCGGGGTCATCATCGACAATCAAGATTTTTTTCTTCCGCTCTGCCATTATTGCCTCCTTTTTCCCTTAAATTTATACCACAGGTCTGGGTAAGAGTTTAGCTTGTTCTACAATGGAAGGCACCATTTCCTCCCAGGCAACAGCCATAATATGAATGCCATGAACTCCTTGAACCTCTTTCAACTGCTCAATTGTTTCAAGACATATTTTAATCCCTTCTTCTTTGGCATTCTTGGCACCTTCAAGGCGGGTGATGACTTCGTCGGGAACATAAACTCCTGAGACGTAATCCTTCATATAACGGGCCATACCCACTGACTTGATAGGAACAAGCCCAGCCAGAATATGAGTCTGCTTATCCAGGCCGCGATCTCTCACCATTTCCATCCACTTGGCAAACTTGGCTACGTCGAAAATGGCCTGAGTTTGAATAAAATCAGCCCCAGCCTTTACCTTCTTAGCCAATCGCAGGACTCGGTACTCAAACGGGGCAGCGAAAGGGTTAGCTGCAGCACCAATAAAGATAGGCACTTCGCCTGATATCTCCTCGCCACATTGAAATTTTTTTTCATCCCGCATGGTCTTCAACATTTGAATCAGTTGGATGGAATCAATATCATAGACTCCTTTAGCGTCGGGATGATTCCCAATAGCTTGATGGTCTCCCGACAAGCACAGGATGTTCTGGATTCCTAGAGCTACAGCTCCTAAGACATCACTCTGAATAGCTAGCCGATTCCTATCCCGAACAACAATCTGCATCACCGGGTCAATCCCGAATCGCTTCAGGAGAACACAGCTGCTCCAGCTCGACATCCTTACTACTGCCGATTGATTATCGGTGACATTCACGGCATCACAACAAGTCTTGAGCATCTCGCCTTTCCTCTCAATAGTACCGGCAACAGCTCCCTTGGCTGGAGCCGCCTCGGCAGTAACGGCAAAAGCACCAGTTTCTAAAACCTTTTCCAGATTAGTCCCTGCTTTCATTGTTTTTTTCGTTCCCCCTTTTAGTCTTCATCCTTGTCTTTGGGCAAGGTAAAAACGAACTTGCTTCCCTTCCCGGTTTCAGGGCACGGGCTTTCTGCCCAGATTCTCCCACCATGAGTTTCAATAATCTTCTTGCTGATGGAAAGCCCCAGGCCAGCTCCTTTAGCTTCGGTATCGCCAGCTACTCCACGGTAGAAATCATCAAATATCCTGGGCAAGTCTTCGTTAGAGATACCTACCCCGGTATCAGCTACCTCCACCCTGAGAAAGTCGTCATCTTCCTTCAGCTTGACAGAAATTCCCCCTGGAGATACAGTGAATTTAATGGCGTTTCCCACTAAATTGGTGATTACCTGTTTGAGGCGTGTGGCCGAGCCTTTAGTTTTGGGTGTTTCTCGAGGCAAATCCAGATTAAGATTCAGTTTCTTTTGTTCGGCCAAAGGACGCAGCATCTCGACACTATCTTTGACCACATCGGACAAGGAGAATTCTTTCGCCTCTATTTCACCAACTTCAAAGCGGGAGATATCCAGAATATTATCAATCATCTCAATAAATTCAGAGATTCTAATAGAACTTCGAGAAAGCATTTCCTTTTGCCTTTCATTTAGCTCACCAACAAAGCCGCCAAGAATGACCTGGAGGTAGCTCTGCACAGCGGCTAGCGGTGCTTTCAAGTCGTGAGAGGCAACCGAGAGAAAGTGTGCCATGGTAGTTCTGGTGTGAATGAGTCGAGAGTAAACGATATTTACCACCCTCCCCATTACCACCGAGCAAGTCGCAGTGTCTTGAGCGAGCAAAGATTGCAATGCTTCTCCGTCAACGGCGATTGTCTTAGCTGGCGAGATAGCACGAGCACCCATAGTCAAGCGAGACCTGAGAATAGCCGACCAGGCAAAGGCCTCTCCGGGAAGGATGACCTCGATGGTGCCCCGCTTTACCGAACCAGGACGAGCTGACAGGTTAGCATCAAGGGCTACTTCCCCCTCTTTGAGAATATACAGTTTTTGGGCCATATCGCCTTCAGTGAAGATAATTTCCCCTGGCTGGTGAATTTGCTCGTGAGAAATAGCAGCTATCTTAGCTAACACTTCCTCACTTAGCCCCTCAAATATATCGGAGGTTTTGAGAACCTCTAATATTGGCATTTCTTTGTTGGATATGTCAGTACTGCGGTCTATCATTCCTCCTTAGGTTTCCAGTTACTATAACATCTATAACTCAGCGGCATCTAACACTGCTGGGACTCTTTTCTCCCACCCGATAGGCATGATGTGTATCCCCTGGCAGAGCCCCTTAAGCTCGTTGATCAGTCGAGTAGCGATCTCAATACTCTTGTCCACCCTGTTTTCTGCCTTCTCCATTTCATCAATGAAGTTATCAGGCACGTGCACCCCGGCAACATTCTTGTTCATAAAGCGAGCCATACCAGCTGACTTCAGGAGAATGATTCCCGCCAGCACCGGTACATTGAGATGTTTTACTGCTCCCATGAATTCCTCAAATTTCCTGGGCTCGTAGACACCCTGGGTCTGGAAGAACTGGGCACCAGCTTTAACCTTTTTCTCCATCTTGATAATCTGTGGCTCCAAGGGATTAGCGCCTGGGGTAACTGTAGCACCCAGAAAAAACTTAGGAACGCCATCAAGTTCCTTTCCAGCCAGGTCTTTACCTTGCTGTAATTGAACCGCGGCTTGGAGCAAAGAAACTGAATCAAGGTCAAAGACTGGCTTGGCTTGAGGATGGTCGCCCAAAGTGACATAGTCACCGGTAAGACACAGGACATTCTCAACCCCAAGGATGTAGGCGCTAAGCAAATCTGATTGGATGGCAATGCGATTGCGGTCACGGCAGGTTATCTGAAAAATAGGCTCGATTTCCACATCCTTTAGAAGGTGGCAAACTGCCAATGAACCCAACCTCATCACAGCACTTTGCTGGTCGGTGACATTAACTGCTGCAACTCTCCCTTTGTATAGCTTAGCTGATTCCAGCATTTCCTGGATCAACACACCCTTGGGTGGACCGACTTCGCCTGTAACCACAAATTTGCCTGATTGTAATGCTTCGCTAAGCTTACTCATCGTTACTGTACGTAATATTACCTTTCCAAATCACACGCCCAATTGCTCTATTACCTTCTTCGTGCCCTTCAGTTCCTCCATCAAGTCGATAGGTTCAACCTCCAGCCTGCGTGGCCTCACTGCCTTACTCCAGTGGTGCGGCTCAATTATTTCCAGAAGCTTATCAACCTCACCAAGTTTTTCTGCTCTTCTATAAATCATAGCCCAGGCGCAGTCGCGCGTAGGGTCTACTTCGCACTTACCATCTGGAGTCGTTCCTCCACAGGGGCCGTTAAGCAATCCCTTGGGGCATTGCACGAAAGGACAAATACCAAAAGTCTTTCCAAGTTCACATTCTCCACATGCCTGACATTCCTCCTTAAAGTCAGTAGGACCTCCACTGGAAAATCCAAGGGCATTGTTCGATGGGTATATAGGCTTCACAATACCCATCTCGTCCTCTAAATATCCTTGCACCGCTTGCTCCCCATCGCCACAAGCCTGCATTAGTATGGCATCGCATTCCTCTATCTCTTTTCTGTGTTCCTTCAGAAAAATGGAAGACATGGGAAGATAGCAAGTGAATACTCCGAAAGGTAATCCAATTTTGCCTGTGACCTCCTTCCCCTCTCTTGTAAGTTTCTCTGCCATCTCATTTACGTCTTTTATACCGCCGGTGTGGAAGATTGTAGCGCATCCTCCACATCCCATCAGGACTATTTTCTTTTTACCTTCAAGGTATCCTAGAATCTCTGAAAAGGGCTTTTGCACCTGTGCATTCATTTATTTTCTCCTTAATTCTATATTCTTTCGAAGGATAGCCGTCCCAGGCTATCCAGCTACTTAACGTGCTTCTTTCACCCGCGATAGCATTAAGAAAGCCTCCTTACCGGCGGGCCCGCTATAAGACTCACATTCCAATTCTTTGGTGGCACTAGCCTCTCCAGCCTGTCGAGCTGTCGTAATGAGGTTTTCAATAGATGGATTTGTAGCGTTGAGTACTGAGACCGAGCATCCACTACATCCAGCAGCTTGCAACCATATTGCTGGATACTCCTTTATGTCAAAAGTTTTCACGATATCCTGTGAACTTTACCATAATATCTTTGAGCCAGGCAAGGAGACAAATTGCTGATACCCTCTGCTGTAGTCCGGGTTTAAGCAGAAAGAATCTCAGAATATTGATTCACAAGATATTGCTATTAAACAACATCCACACAGTGAGCAAGCGAATGCCACTAACCAACAAAAATACCAATACCCCGTCAGCTTGGAATGTTTTTAATCTGCCTGAAGCTCCTTCCTCAGGCTCTCATAATAATCCAGTGATTCTGGATTAATCAAAGCATCCCTGTTCAGGACTGGTTTACCCTGTATTATGTTTGTGACTGCGCTTTCAACCTTCTTCATATTCAAGGTATAGGGGATATCTGGCACCTCAATGATTTTAGCTGGAACATGTCTCGGGGAAGCATTCTTACGTAGAGTCATTTTAATCTTATTCTTCAAGTCTTCTGTCAACTGATATCCTTCAGCGAGTTTAACGAACAGAATAATACGCTGATCTCCGTGCCAGGTTTGTCCTATTGCCAGGTCATCGGCAACTTCCTCCAACTTTTCCACCTGGTTGTATATCTCGGCCGTGCCTATGCGGACTCCAGAGGGCTTTAGGACGGAATCGGAACGGCCGAAGAAGGTAACCCCACGGGTATCATTATGAAACACCACATAATCGCCATGGCGCCATACATCAGGGTAAACAGTGAAGTAGGCCTCTTTATATCTTTTGTCGTCTGGGTCATCCCAAAAATAAAGGGGCATCGAGGGAGAAGGAGCTTCGCAGACAAGCTCACCCTGCTGGTCAACTATCGAGTTGCCCTTTTCATCGTATGCTTTTATCTTCATCCCCAGGGCTGGCCCCTGTAATTCACCAGCATATACAGGCTCGGTAGGAGTCCCCGTGCAAAAACACCCATTGATGTCTGTACCGCCCGCGCTAGAATTAAAATGCATATCACCTTTAATTTCCCGGTAGGCATACTCAAATCCTTCGGCTGAAAGTGGTGAGCCAGTTTGCCATATTTCTCGCAACGATGACAAATCATAATCCTTTCCAGGCTTAAGCCCCTGACTTCTGAGAGAATTGATATAGCTTGCGCTACAGCCAAACATCGTTACTTTTTCATCTTGGATTAATTTCCACATAGCACCTGGGTCAGGATAAGCGGGATTGCCGTCATATAAAATTATAGTATTTCCTACTGCCAAAGAACTTATCATCCAGTTCCACATCATCCAGCTACAGGTTGTTATAAAGAAGTGGACATCCTCTCGTCTTAAATCGGTGTGAAGTGCTAGCTCCTTCAAGTGATTAATAAGGACTCCAGCAGCTCCTTGCACCATGCACTTTGGCTTACCAGTTGTTCCCGAGGAAAACATAATAAACACAGGCTGGTCAGAAGGTAATTGTTCAAATTGAATTTCGAGTCCCTTTTCCTTAGATAAGAAATCATCATAACGGATAGAGCGGGGAATATGGCTAATATCAGGTTTCTCCACTATATAGGAAGCTACTATAACTTTTTCAATTGAAGGTATTCCCTTTACAATCTCAGCTGCATTGGAAAGACTGTTGAAAGCCTTTCCTTTGTAGAAATATCCATCAACAGCGAATAAGACCTTCGGTTTGATTTGCCCAAAGCGGTCTACAGCCGCCCCTGGGCCGATATCAGTAGCACAAGAAGCCCATACGGCACCAATGCTGGTAGCGGCGAGCATGGCGACAGCCGTCTCTATCATATTGGGCATATACGCAGCTATTCGATCTCCAGGGACAACTCCCATTTCCCGAAGTGATTTTGCGAGGCGTGATACGGAGTCATAAAGTTCAGCATAAGTCATTCTGACCGTTTTTTGAGTTTCTCCTTTGAATACGAAAGCTACATGGTTATCTCTATACTTGAGGAGATTTTCGGCGAAATTTAGCCTGGCACCGGGAAACCACTTTGCCCCTGGGAACTTGCTGAGGTCATCAATGACAGTCTCATAACCTTTAGAGGCCTTAATCCCAACAAAATCCCACACAGAAGCCCAGAAGTCGGCTATTTTATCTATTGACCAGTCGTAAAGCTCCCAATAAGAATGAATGGTCTGCCTATGACGCTCATTCACGAGATCCATAAACCTGGTTATATTAGCATTCCTTCTTCGCTCTTGTGATGGCTCCCAGAGTAACTTACCCATGCTGCCCCCTTTTTAAGATTGCCGGTTTTATTTGGGTATATTGTTTGACCGGGTGGAGACTCACGCAGGGTAATTTCTCCTTTGCTAAGGCTCGTCCCGGCTGTGTCATTATAGCGAAGAATTTCCAATTTGAGAAGATTATTTGCCCTTCTTTGACAGGCAAGAGGCCTGTGAATTTTTATTAAGGTGGTCCAGATGGAGCTTTATAGCCCTTCAACACAAGCTGTTTTGACCGTTTATGAAAGATTGGAATATCAGAAGTTAGTAGCCGACAGACAAATATGAACCAATAACTTCTACACCTTTCCCGTAGATGGATTCTGGATTTGATTTCTCAATGCTGCCATGGTAGCAGCCAGCCTTGAACTTACGACTTTACTGAGGTTACCCATGACCACGTATCCCATGTGGTCATTCCTCTCCAGGATATTCATCAACTCTTTGCCGTTCATAGTGATGACCTCGCTCTTTTTGCGACATCTGGCTGATGCTGTCAGCTTATGTGGTGGTACCAAAGCTGACCAAGCAAAGGTTTCACCCTTCCTTACCGTATAGACGGTTATCCTCGCTTCCAGGTCATAAACAACAAGTTCAACCTGTATGTCAACTTCACCATCTTTGAGAAGATAGATTTCTGCTGCTGGGCTGGCCGGGCCAAGTATGCCCGCTGTGAAAACAATAGAGCCTTCTTCGTAACTCCGCTCGTTGCACAGGTCAACTATTTGCCCCAGCTCATTCTCATCCAAACCTTCAAACAAGTGAAAACCTCTTAGCACCTCAACTGATACCATTACTGCCACCTCCTTTACAAACTCTCAATTTCTTGCCTTGCTGGAATCATCTTATCATACTGGGACGAAGCCCATCAATGTACCGAATCTACACTCCAGTCGCAGCTGGAATAGGTTCGCCACGCCTTTCACTTTCACAGGCAACCATTCCTTGTCGGACCTGATGCTAAGTCTCTATCTCTGATGTTACAGCCTGCTTTCACCAGAATTCCTCTTACGGAGAGTGAGGCGGGTGAATCCCCAGGTAACTCAAAAAGAGGTTTTCCTTTCAAATTATATTGCTTCACATCAGGGTCGTAGTCTATTTTCCCTAAATAAGCTTCTGCAAAATTTCCTAGATACTCCCCCGTGTCATCAGTAAATCTGTGATTTCCTACCAGGTAAAGATGTTTATAGTTAACCTTCAATTCCTTGGTAATGGCCATCACCCTTTCTATATGTTTTAGTGATTTCTCAGAGGGATCTAGAATTATAAACAGGTCATCTATATCCAGCACTAGCTTGCGGTTAAAATGCTCCAATCCAGCCGGTGAGTCTACCAGCACCTCTTCATAGCCGCTAGCAATGATGGGGATAAGGTCTTTGAGGACTGCATCCGGCGCACAGTAACAACCTACAGTAAATTTTGTTCCCAGGGTGATAAGGTCGAATTCCGATCCCCTGTACAAACAGTCACTTTGAATTGCAGGTAGCAGTATTTCGGATAGAAGGTTGTAACCTGTACGCCCAGCTCCTCGATTCTGTTGCAAGATATCGTAGAGTGCGGCTGAAATGGTCTTCACTCCCTTTTCGCTTAAATCCACTCCTAGCATATTGGCTAGACTCTCGTCGGGATCGAGGTCTATCAGTAACTTAGGTGGCTTCAAATACCTGGTAGCCAAGGCCACAAAGGTTGATTTTCCTGTTCCTCCTCTTCCCGTAGAAACGATTACTTTGCCCATATTGTTTTTAACGCTCAATCTGTTCCGAAGTAGATTTCTTAGTCGTCCCAGGAAAATCCTTCCCTTTAATTGCTACAATCCTGCCGTCGTCTGTTACCTCAAGTATTTCTCTGCCACACCGATGACATATTAGCTGGCCGTCTTTTGTTCTCCATAATGAGACATTACGATGACAAAAAGGACACCAGTATAGGCGTTTCTCTTTCAATTTTTCCCTTCCGAAGGCAAAATAAACGTTACCGTAGTCGCAAGCAGAATACTATCCATAACCTGCCTTTGTCAAAATCCTCTTTATAGATAGAGAGGCAAGCGAATCCTCTGGTAGTTCCAGAAGAGATTTCCCGTTCAAATTGTATTGCTCGAGGTCAGCATCGTAGTCTATCTTACCAAGATAAACTTCGCCGCTGTTCCGTAGATAATCCTCTGTTTCCTCATCAAACTGATAATTTGCCACCAGGTAAAAGTGATTGTACCTAATTCCCACTTGTTTCATAATTTCTTTGATTCTTCCTATATGTTTTAAAGATTTCTCAGAGGGGTCACATATGACAAATAGGTCATCTATATCTGATACTATGTTCCGATTCAAGTGCTCTACCCCGGCTGGTGAATCCACTACCACGTTGGTATAATTCTTAGCCAACTTAGGGATATTTCTCCTAAGTAGCTCATCAGGAGGACAATAACACCCTTCGGTGAGCTTTGTCCCCAGAGTGATAAGGTCAAAGCCTACATCTTCATATAAGCAATCGCTCCATAGCAAAGATTCCATTAGCTCCTGTGTGGGCGTTGAAACACTTGCCCCTCTGCGCCTTGTTTCAATAACATCGTAAAGTGCTTCAGAAACTGTCCTTTTTCTTTCCTTACGGAAATCTGCCCCAAGCATATCGGCCAGGCTAAGGTCAGGGTCAAGGTCGATAAGAAGTGTGGGGCGCTTCAAGTATCTAACAATTAAAGCCACGAAAGTTGACTTGCCTGCCCCTCCTCTCCCCGTAGAAATAATTTTTCGAGCCACTTAGGTCTCACTTTCTGCTATGGCTTTAGCCACTGCCTTTTCTTTGGCAGCAAAATCCTCTGGGGGAAGCGCGCTAATTGGTGACAGTTTTACTACCGCATTATACTCTGGAGGGCAGACATCCATGCAGGTGCCGCAATTCACGCATTTTTCCTGATCAATATGCTTTACCTTCGCCGCCCCACCTTCGATAGCCTCAGTAGGACAAGTTAAGACACAATGCTCACATGCCCTGTCGCATTTATCCGGAAGAATATAGTAAGCTGTAAGATTAGTACAAACCTTTGCCGGGCAACGCTTCTCCAAGATATGGGCTTCGTATTCATCTTTAAAGTAGCGGATGGAGGTGAGAACGGGATTAGGTGCTGTTCCTCCCAGGGCGCAGAGGGAGCCAGCCTTGATATCCTCTGCCAACTCGAGGAGGAAGTCAATATCTTCCATTCCGCCTTTGCCATTTGTGATGTTCTCTAAGACTTTGAGCATCTGCAGATTGCCCAATCGGCACGGGGTGCACTTGCCACATGACTCTTTCGTGATGAAGTCGACGAAGAAATGCGTTGCATCGACGGCGCAATCATCCTCGTCCATGACAATAAATCCCCCTGAGCCCATCATTGAACCGATTGAGGTGAGTGAATCAAAATCTATAGGCGTGTCCTGCAGATTCGCTGGAATCATACCCCCTGAGGGGCCTCCAATCTGCACTGCTTTAAATTCCTTATCATCGAGAATTCCACCGCCAATATCATAAACTATCTCATGTATTGTTGTTCCCATAGGTACTTCGGTGAGCCCGGAATCTTTGATCTTGCCCGCCAAGCTAAACAGCGCCGTCCCTTTGCTCTTTTCAGTGCCGATTGAAGCAAACCAATCCCCTCCTCTTTGAATAATCAAGTGGATATTGGCAAAGGTCTTCACATTATTCAAAACGGTAGGTTTGCCCCATAGCCCAGACTCTGCGGGATAGGGAGGTCTAGGTCTGGGTATGCTTGCCTTGCCTTCAACAGCTGCCATCAATGCCGTTTCTTCGCCAGAGACGAAAGCGCCAGCTCCAGTAGCTACATTAACGCGAAAGCTAAAACCACTGCCGAGTATATTATTCCCCAAGAAACCTAGTTCCTCTGCCTGCTGTAAGGCAACCTTCACTCGCTCAACAGCCAGAGGGTATTCAGCCCGAATATAAATGTAGCCTTCCTTGGCCCCTATAGCATAACCGCCAATAATCATCCCCTCTATAACCTGCTGCGGGTCGCTTTCCAAAACGATTCGGTCCATAAAAGCACCAGGGTCACCCTCATCAGCATTACAGACTATATATTTTGGGGTGACGGAGTAGCTGCGGCAAATTTCCCATTTTAGTCCAGTAGAGAATCCGGCACCACCTCGTCCTCGAAGCCCCGATTTCTTAACTTCCTCGATTATCTGCTCAGGCTGCATCTTCAATGCTTTCTCCAGTCCCTTATAGCCATCATTGGCAAGGTAGTGGTTTATATTCTCGGGGTCAATGTAGCCGCAGCGGCGCAACACAAGGCGAAGCTCCTTTTCAAATCGGGAAAGTTCTGGTATATAAGGAGCTTCTCCCTCCTCTCCTACTTCGAAGGTGCCCAAAGCAAGCTCAAAACAAGGATCATCGCTGACGATGTAGCCTTCTACCAGGCGAGGAACAAGCTCTGGAGTCACATGATGATACACTACATTGAAGGAATCGGGCTTGGATATGATGACCAGGGGCTCCGCATAGCACAGTCCCAGGCAGCCAACCTGGATAACCTTGAGATCGATATTCCGGCGCTTTAGCTCTGTCTCAAAGGCTTTAACAGTCTCCATAGCACCGGCTGCCCTTCCACAAGTAGCGGTGCCAATAAGGACATGGGTGCTACTTTGCAAAGCTTCCCACTCGGATTTCGCTCTGTTTGTCAGCTCCTCGAAAGTCACCTTAACATTACCACGGATTTCCTAAGGCTCTTCATGTTCCTAGGCAAACTCTAACTTAACCAAAATTGAAGGTCAAAGGCGAGTATAAAGTGGAGTCTACTGCGGAATTTGCTCTTCCTCCGATCGCTCTTTTTCAATTTCCTGCTTATAGGGCACTAAGACCTCATCTACTTTGAAGGGCGTCATCCTGGGATAGATCTTATCCCCTATTTTTATTGCCGGGGCTCTGTCACCTATCCTCACCACTGGAGCGAGCATGCAACACCCCATGCAAGCTACCCTTTCCAGGCTAAAATTGCCATCTTCCGTGGTCTCTCCTACCTTAATTTCTAGCTGCCTCTCAACTTCCTGCAGTATAAACTTGCCTCCTTTTAAATGACAGGCAGTTCCCAAGCAAACCTGGATGGGATACTTTCCTATAGGTGTAA
>CAYVCJ010000010.1:21046-25508 GCA_964450165.1 uncultured Dehalococcoidales bacterium | reverse complement strand
CACTACGCCCTGGGCAGCGTGCTCAACCATGTTCTGCTGCATCAAACTGTGAACGGCTTGGAGGCAAAGAAGCTGATGGAGAAGGCAGATGCTTATCCCGATATTATTGTCGGCTGCATTGGTGGTGGCTCGAACTTCGCCGGGCTGTTTTTGCCCTTTGTCAAGGATAAGCTTGATGGGACAAGGCCGGACCTGCGTATCATCAATGTCGAGCCTATGTCCGCTCCTAGCCTGACCAAGGGACCATATGCCTATGACTTTGGCGATGAAGCTGGCCTAACTCCCCTACTTAAGATGTATACCCTGGGACATGGCTTTATCCCACCCCCAATACATGCTGGTGGATTGCGCTACCATGGAATGGCACCCATCATCTGCCATCTGTATAAACTAGGGTTTGTTGAAGCCAGGGCTGAACACCAGCTTGCCACTTTCGAAGCTGGGGTGACTTTTGCCCGCAGCGAAGGCATCATCAGTGCACCGGAGACGAACCATTGCATCAAGGTTGCCATTGACGAAGCGTTGAAATGTCGAGAGTCAGGTGAGTCAAAAACCATCCTGATAGCCCATAGCGGACATGGACATGTTGACATGGCTGCTTATGATGATTACTTCTCAGGCAAGCTCCATGATTATGAGTATCCTGAGGATAAAGTAAAGGAGGCGCTGGCTGAGCTACCAAAGGTAGGCTAACCTATAACACCACCCTCATATCTTCGTGGCCCAGGTTTACATCAGCTTCCAGCTCCTTAGCTACCTGGGCCACTTCTTGTTCAATTTCCTGCTCATGCAAAATAGCAATATGAATAACGATGACCCTTGGCAAATAACCTTTAAGTTGCTTAAACTGGATAAGCTCATCTTTCAGCAGTTGTGGGGTAAGATGCCCAGCTTTCCTGGCAAAATCTCCCAACATATTTGGAAGGGAAGACTCGCAGAGAAGTAAATCAGGAGAAATATACTCCCAACAATCAGATAGCCCGGGACCAGTGTCACTGGTGTAAAACAACTTTTTGCCCTTGGGGGAGGTAACTTGATAACCAACGGTGGGGATATTATGTTTTACCGGTAATGCTAAAATCTTGTATCCTTGCATATTTGCTTCCTTATATGGCTCAATAGTCTCGAACTGAAGTACTGGTCTTTTCTTAGAGGGATATTCAAGCAGATTAGCATATATCTTGCCATCAAGAAGGCATGGAATAACAACGTTTAGAGTTTCAGATAGAGCATAGACTTTAATTTGACCATCCCATAAAGCAGCATTGTAACCAAGGGTGACTAAATCCCGCGTATGATCGAAGTGATGATGAGTAAGCAATACAGCCTTGATTTTTTCTTGCTCAGCTAAAGAAAGGGCAGAGGTAAGTCCACCAGCATCTACAGCTAAAACACCGTCTATTAAGAAAGAAGTTAACCGAGTTCCTTTAGCTTCATTGCTATGGGCACCTAGGATTCGTAGTTCCACTATTTCGCTTCCGACTGCAAAGATAGCTTCTAGTAACTTACAACCTTGCTGGTAGCATTACAAAATTGCTGCCACTCACTTAATCGCTCAGCTAGAATTTGACGCCCTTTTTCAGTTAACTCATAGCATCTCCGCTTTTGTTTCCGGGTAACCTGCTGCCAGGTGCTCAACACCAACCCTTCCTGTTCTAATCGCCGCAACGCTGAGTAGATGGTGCTCCCCCCGAACTTGAAGTAACCTCTGCTCCTTTTGTCTAACTCCTTGGCAATGTGATAGCCATACGTCGGCAACTCGCTGATAACGAGAAGCAACAAAGGTTCTACAATACCCTTCAAAAGCTGCTCCAAATATAGCTGCGCCATTTTATGATACTTTATCACCTATCAATGAATAAGTCACCTAGCAGGAAAACTTGCCCAAACCAAGCTAGAGTAATAAAATTAGGTCTATTATTATGCTTGGTAAATTCAAATACATCATTCTTTTCCTGGTAGCAGTGGTCTTAATCTTCTCAGGTGTGAGTGGCTGCACTATACATGATGAGCTCACGCCTCCCCCGCCCGGCAATCTCACAGGAACTGCTGAGCCTAATTGGACTTTCCCCACCACGGATAATCAATCGAGCACCCTGTTGCCAAGCTTTTCCGCTGTAGTTGCCAAGGTAAAACCCGCGGTAGTTTCCGTAACTACAGAAGTAGCTAAAGGCTCTGGATTTGTGATTGATGGAGAGCAGGGCTATATCGCTACCAATGAACATGTGGTTGCCAACGCTCAAAATATTGAGGTAATCATGGATAATGGCGAGATATTTCCCGCCAGTGTAGTGGGCAAAGATGCGCTGACTGACCTAGCAGTAGTCAAGATTGATGCTACAGATTTGCCCTATGTTTCTTTAGGCAATTCCTCTTCATTAGCAGTAGGAGAATGGGTTTTAGCCATAGGCAACGCCTTTGGCATGGGACTGCGGGTAACCGAAGGAATTGTAAGTGGATCAAACGTCGCCATAACGTTATTATCCGGGGAGAAGCTCTATGCCCTGATTGAAACTACAGCAGCAATCAACCCCGGCAATAGTGGTGGACCACTGGTAAATATGAAAGGGGAAGTGATAGGCATTACCAGTGCCAAAATCCTCGGGGCAGAAAATATGGGTTATGCCATAAGCAGCGATAGCGCCAGGCCAACCATTGAAGATTTAATCCACCAGGGCTACATAATTCGCCCCTGGTTGGGAGTGCACCTTCAAACTCTGGACTGGCTCACAGCGTGGCTCAATAACCTTTCAGTTAGTGAAGGAGTGCTGATTGCAGAAGTAGTTCCCGGTAGCCCAGCGGAGGCTGCTGGATTAAAGAAGGGAGATGTAATCACCAAGTTTCAAGACAACGAAATTGATACCGCCCAAGCATTACAGGAGGCGATACTCGATTGCTATATTGGTGAAAAAGTGGAGATAACTTTTGTTAGGGGAAGAGTCACCAAGACAACCTACGCTGTGCTAGAGCAAAGCCCATCGCCATGGAGCTAGTCAACCTTACTGACAGCCAACAAAACATCGCTATTGGAGATGCGATGCTTCTCATTATAAGCACCTTCAGGCGGTAAACCCTCAGTAAGCTCCAGAGACAAGGTCTCCTGCTTGATATAGCCAGCAAAATCCTTCATCACCCTGGCAATATGTTCTTCTCCTTGATAATAGGTGACAATATGGTCGGCAACATCAAATCCCGCAGCACGACGCATAGTCTGGATATGACGCACAATCTCCCTGCTTACTCCTTCAGCTTTAAGTTGGGAAGACAGCCTTGTATCTACAGCTACCCAATATTTTCCATCATTAGCCACAGCATAGTACGGCATGCCTTCCGAGAGCGTGTTCTTAACAAACTCCAATTCCTTAACATTTATCTCATCCATGACATCAGCGACAGACTTCTGCAAAGTACCCCCTTCGCTTTCCTGCGTTAATGTAATAATTGCCTTAGCCAATGGTTGCCGTACCTTGATGCCCGCTTTAGCTCGCGCCGCTCTGCCCAGACTGGCTATCTTCATTGCTAATCTGACTTCACCGTCTAACCTATCATCAATTTTAGCTTCATTTGCTAATGGGAAATCAGTCAGATGCACACTTTCGGGAGCGTGCTGATTCACAGAACAAATCAGGTTTCGGTAAATTTCCTCAGCAATGAAGGGGACAAGCGGAGCCAACAGCTTCGATAAGGTTACCAAGCACTGGTATAGCGTGTTATAAGCAGCTAACTTGTCAGCATCTTCTTCGCTTTTCCAAAATCGTCGTCTGCCCCTCCTCACATACCAGTTGGAAAGCTCGTCCACAAAATCCCCGGCTCTACGTGCCGCTGAAGTAAAGTCATAATTATCTGACGCCTTTGTCACATCAGCGATAAGCCGATTGAGCTCCGAGATGATCCAGTTGTCCAGGTGAGAAGGAGATAGACTCGGTGCTGTCTCCTGAGGAACAAAATGGTCAATATTAGCGTAAAGAACAAAAAAGGAATAGATATTCCACAAAGTAAGCAAAACTCCCCGCCTTGTTTCATCTACCATTTGCGTGGAAAAACGATGGACATTTTCTCCGGGCGCTGCGGTAAGTAAGTGCCAACGAAGCACATCAGCACCATAGTTGTCCACCACCATCCAGGGGTCAACGACGTTACCCTTAGATTTGCTCATCTTCTCGCCTTGAGCATCCACGATGTGCCCTAAACAAACAACATTCTTAAAACAAGGGCGGTCGAAGAGCAGCGTGGATATAGCATGTAAGCTATAAAACCAACCACGAGTTTGGTCAATGGCTTCACAAATAAAATCAGCAGGAAAGTTCTGTTCAAATTGCTCCTTATTCTCAAAAGGATAATGCCATTGGGCTATGGGCATGGCCCCAGAATCGAACCAACAGTCAAGTACCTCAGGAACACGCTTCATTACACCGTTGCATCTAGGACAAGCAAAAGTGATTTCATCTACATAAGGACGATG
>CAYVCJ010000010.1:17785-20946 GCA_964450165.1 uncultured Dehalococcoidales bacterium | reverse complement strand
TCAACGCTACCTACGCAGTCAAGATTACCACAGGATTCACATCGCCAGATATTCAATGGCGTCCCCCAATAGCGCTCCCTGGAGATAGCCCAATCGACGTTGTTTTCCAGCCAATCACCGAAACGACCATACTTGATATACTCAGGATACCAATTTATCTCATCATTACCACCAGTAAGCCTATCTTTTACCGCCGTTGTTTTGATGTACCACGCTTCCTTAGCGTAATAAAGAAGAGGAGATTCACATCGCCAGCAAAATGGGTAAGTATGAACAATTCTGTCGCTGCGATAGAGCAAACCGCGAGATTTAAGGTCTTCAAGGATAAGAGGGTCAGCATCCTTGACAAACTTGCCAGCGAAGGGATAGGTGCCTTGTATGATACCCTGCAAATCAACATAATCTCGCACGAAATCGAGGCCATTATCCTCACCCGCCTTGAAGTCCACCTCGCCAAAAGCCGGTGCACTATGGACGATGCCAGTGCCCTCATCCAGGGAAACGAAGTCAGCATCGATAACCGGGAAGGATAAATCCTTGTCCTCCGGCTGAACTTCAAGAGCCATACGCCATGTGCCTGCCTCTTCGTGATACTGCCTAAACCGTCCCCTTTCTACACCATAGTCATGTGGATTGAATAGCGGTTCGTATCTCAACCCTTTTTGCACGCCTGCGATGTTTGCCCCCTTGACCCTATCTACCTCGTGATAGCCTTCGAGTCCTACCTTATCCACAAGGATCGAAGCCATGATAAGGTAGTCATCCTCTCCCTCCATTACTGAATAATCAGCATCTGGTGCTACCGCCAGGGCAGTATTACCAGGCAATGTCCACGGCGTAGTCGTCCATGCTAAAAAATAGGCAGGCTTACTTGAAAAGCGATTAGAAAGCCGTTCCAGTGCTTCAGAACGCGGTAATGATGATGGGACAACCTTGAACTTTATGTAAACCGAAGGGTCATCAACCTCCTCGTAACCCAGAGCTACTTCGTGAGAGCTAAGAGATGTCCCACACCGGGGACAATGCGGCGTTACCTTGTATCCTTGATAAACAAGCCCTTTGTCCCACAGTTGCTTTAGAAGCCACCAGCAAGATTCAATATAGCCATTATCTAGTGTTACATAGGGATTCTCCATATCAAGCCAATAACCAATACGCTCGGTCAATGCCTCCCATTCTTTGATATACTTGGAAACGCTTTCCCGACACTTTTGGTTAAACTGGGCTATCCCATATTCCTCAATTTGAGCCTTGCTGGTAAATCCAAGGGTATTTTCGACCTCCAACTCCACAGGCAGACCATGGGTATCCCATCCAGCCTTGCGTGGCACATAATAACCTTTCATCGTTTTATACCGGCAGACAACATCTTTAAATAGACGGGAAAGCACATGATGGATTCCCGGGCTGCCGTTAGCCGTAGGCGGACCTTCATAAAAGACATACCTCCGCGACCCTTCCCTCGCCTCAACACTTTTGTCAAAGATCTTGCGTTCCCTCCAATAACGGAGAATATCTTTTTCCAGTTGAGGGAAGTCTATTTTGCTATTGACCCTTTTGAACACAACTTAGCTCTGTTCGGGTGAAATGACTACTTTCCTATCCTCACCGACACCTACACTATGAGTTACCACTTCAGGATGCTCAGCTAAGGCGAGGTGGATGATGCGCCGTTCACTAGCAGGCATTGACTCCAAAGTTATAGCACGACGAGTTAATTTAACCTGTTCCGCCAAGTGCAACGCTAATTCCTGAAGTGAACTACGGCGGCGTTCCCTGTACCCACCAACATCGATAGAAAATGGCTGCCAATCCGCTAATCGTCCAGCTACTATAAGTTTAACAATGTACTCCAGAGAGGCTATAGTTTGCCCATGACGTCCAATCAAAATACCCAAATCATCGCCTGTGATATTAAAAGTCACCGGTATTTGGTCAGGCAGAACTTCAACCTCAGCGGTTACCTCTAACAAATCAAGCAACTTATTCAGAATCTCTTTGGCTATCTCAACCAAATCTCCCTCTGGTGGAGGTAAAGGCTTCACCCTGATTACAGCCTCTTCAGCTCCTATACCCAGAATTCCTGACTTCCCTTCATTAACAACCTCTACTTCAAATTGGTCTCGCTTCATCCCAAGTCGCCTTTCCGCTTCCTCCGTCGCTTCCTCAACCGTGCCTGCAGTTATCTCCAGTTCATCCATATCTTAACCCTTCTTCTCAGCAACTCTTCACGGCGTTAATCCACTTTAAGGTCTTTTTGTAATGCCACTCTGCCCTCCGGCTTTAGTTACCACCTGAGTCGAAGCCCCCCGTCTCAAGTAACCCCATCCCGTAATCCAGTACTGAATTACAATGCCAATCACGTTGGAAACTGCCCAAAAAAGAGCCAAACCGCTGGGAAACATCAAGGTAAAGAAAGCAAACATAAATGGCATCATTAACTGCATCATGCTGTTCATTGACTTCTGCCTCGGGTCAGCGGAGGGAGCAGTCACCATTTTCTGTTGTACCCACATTGAGCCACCCACTATAATGGCTAGAATCATGGTGCCGTCAGGTACTCCTAAGTTGAGCCACAGGAAATGGCTATCTAGCGGAAGGGCCCGAGTCACCACCTCCCAGGAATAAAGATGCCGAAATAAATCCAGCAAGCTTTCGGGAGTAGTAGCTAAAGCCCTCATGATAGACTGATAGAGGGCAATCCACACTGGAAATTGAACTAACATTGGCCATAAACAACCCAGCGGATTGACTCCAGCCTCTTTATAAAGCTTCATCATCTCTTGCTGAAGTTTTTGCTGATTTTTGCCATGTTTCTTCTGTAATTCCTGGATTTTAGGCTGCATGCCTTGTAAAGATTTGGTGGAGTTGAGCTGCTTCAAAGTAAGAGGCAAGAGTATCAAACGAACTATGAAGGTGAGCGCAATGATAGCCAGTCCAAAACTGCCCCCTAAAACGCTGGTCAGCGCAATCAACCCATTAAGCATCGGGTTGAGAATAATCGGATTCCAAATCAGGTCAACCATGATTATAAAACCTCTATTCGGTAACCAGAGGAAATTTCTTTACCTCCCCTTGCTTAATATCCAGAGCATATAGACAATTATCCTGACCACGAATGTAAACTATGCCTTCCTGAACACAGGGGGTGGCTTGAACAA
>CAYVCJ010000010.1:0-17685 GCA_964450165.1 uncultured Dehalococcoidales bacterium | reverse complement strand
TTCCACAATGTTTCATTGCTTTCTACTTTCACAGCATAGAGGTTGCGGTCGAAGGAACCTACAAATATCACTCCGTTAGACACTGCTGGAGAGGAAACAAATCCTATTTTTGACTCTGAGGCAAAACCCCAGGTTATACTGCCATCCTCAGCCGATAAGGCGTAAAGATGCCCATCAAAGCTACTTACATAAACCTTATCTCCCTCAACATAGGGAGTGGACCACAATTTTTTGGCGAGGACATCCGATTCCCATCTTTGATCACCAAAATCTTTGTCTAACGAATACACCTTGCCATTTGAGCTTGTTACATATATAGCATCCTCGCTTACCACAGGGCTGCCCACAATAGCCCCTATTACCTCGTTTGTCTTGGGATAGAACCATTCATTGTCTCTCATTTGAGGGAAATCCAAGTTTTGGCTTCGGGCTGAGGTGTTTAGCGCGTAGACTTTACCATTATAACCCCCGATAAACACTAGAGCCTCATCCACAGCGGGTGTGCCATATATAGCAACAGAGGCAGATGTTTGACTACAGGACAACCCCCCTCCAGAAGGCGCAGTGATAGGGTACTCCCACTCCCCATCCGCCGGGAAGTGAAGTTGCTGAGTCCGAGCAGAAGCATTTACCGCCATGATCTTGCCATCCATAGAGCCCATGTAGAGGGTACCATTATTAGAGGTAATTCCTGACCATCCTTTTGCTGGCTGAGCTCCACCAGGAACACAGGAAGCCAGGACTAAACCAAAAAGAGAAACCGCGATGAGGAATAATATCTTTGTTTGCTTCACGTCAGTAATCTAGCATTATAATCAAGGCACAGGGTCATATCCCCCTTTAGAGAAAGGATTGCACCGAGCCAATCGTTTAATTGCCAACCAGCTACCTTTAACAAATCCATACCTTTCAATCGCTTCATGAGCATAGTGCGAGCAAGTAGGTTGATAACGGCAGGAATGCGGAGTAACTTCCGATATCGTCGTTTGATATAATTCAATCAAATCGAGGATTACCCGTTTTGTCATCGTCTATCAACAACTGCGCCTGCCCCAATAATCTAGCTACCGAATTTTTCAATTCATGATAACCAGCACCCGCTGCCCCGGGTTGGACAATGAATACTATATCCCATCCCGGCTTTATCACTTGTAGCCGCATTATCTCCCTTAATAAGCGCTTCAACCGATTGCGTATTACCGCGTTGCCCACCTTCTTGCTCACCGAAAGACCATACCTGGTCGAACCTAAGCCCGTGGGCAAAGTTCTCACCACTATTATATCTCCCTTCCATACTCTGCCTTTTTGGTAAACCGAAAAGTAATCTGTCTTCTTCGTTAGAGCCAAGGGCCGTCTCATACAATTAGACCGGGGTCAGCTTCCACCGCCCTTTAAGCCGCCTTCGCTTAAGCACTCTCCGGCCACCTCGAGTAGCCACTCTGGCACGGAAGCCGAGCTTTCTCTTCCTGGAAAGCCTCTTTGGCTGATAAGTTCGTTTAGGCATTTAACTCCTGCGATGTCTTAATTCAGGCAAGCCTACACCGCCTGTTTTCCAGATATGAACCGCGGCATAAGGCAACAAAGCCAAAAAACGAGCCCTCTTTATAGCCCGTGCCAGAGCCCGCTGATGCTTAGCACAAGCCCTAGTTGTGTGCCGTGACCCAATGCTTCCATGGCTAGTGAGATACTGAGATAAGGTAGCCACATCTTTGTAGTCTATGGTTGCCTTTCCAGCGCAGAAAGGACAAACTGCAGGCTTACGGGTGAAGCTTCTTGTTCGTCCTGTTGTAAAATTAGCCAATCTTCTGCTCCTTCAAATTACTCAAAAGGCAAGTCCTCAGGCTGGATTTCACCTTCCTCAGGAACGCCCTCTTCAGGAAGGGGAGCTACAGCTCCTGGCTTACCAAGGAAAACCACTTGATTTGCAGTTACTTCAAGGCTGGTACGCACCTGCCCATCCTGCCCTTCCCAGTTGCGAGCATGCAATCTTCCCTCTACATAAACCTGCTTGCCTTTGGTTACAAATTGATTGCAGGCCTCCGCTTGCTTGCCCCAAACGCTAATTCTAAACCAATCTGTTTCTTCCTTGGTCTCGCCACTAGAAGTGGTGTAACGACGATTAGTAGCCATACGAAAAGAAGTAACCGCTCTACCATTTGGTGTATAGCGCATTTCAGGATCACCCCCCACATTGCCGATAAGTGTTACTTTAGCTAAACTCGCCATCTCTCAACCCTCCCTTGTTACTATAAGATGTCGCAGAATTTCCTCTGAAGCCTTGAGTTCAGCACCAAGTTTCTTCGTCAAATTGGGCTCCAGCTTAAATCGAGTCAAAACATAATTAGCTTCCATGAACTTCTTTATAGGATAAGCTAACTTCCGTATTCCCCATTGTTCAGTTGATTCCACCATCCCACCTTCGTCAGTAATAAACTTACCTACCCGCTCGATAATCTCAGGCAGTCTTTCCGCTTCAACTTCGGGGCTTATTATAGTTACTAGCTCATAATCAGTCATCTCTAACTCTACTATTTCAATCCGTATAGTATATCATACTAGTAGCCATAACTTAATCGTTCAATCAAAGGCGAAGGTAAATTATATTCCAGCATTTTTTGCTGAGTAGCACTTATGTCATAGTTAACCCGATAATGATATACTATTTGAGCTTCCCCATCATAGATGGCATAGCTAGCTCTAGGGTCACCATCACGGGGTTGTCCCACCCCACCAGGATTGATAATCAAGCGCCTGCTTTCAAAGCTTAACTTTATTTCACTGGGAATTTTAGCCACAGAGTAATCTTTTGAACTATCCTGCTGGAAGACTATCGGCTTATGAGAATGACCTACAATGCAAAATTTGGTGTCAAACCGGTTGAAGTTATCCTCAACATCCTTTGTTGATAGCCACCCTGGGTCAAGGTATTCCCAGATTGGATGGCGAGGACTGCCATGAACCAGGGTAAAATCCCCCCTGATTATCTTCTGAGGAAGACCTTGCAAGTAATCCACATCCCCGGCACCCAGTTGCTGCCTCGTCCAAAGGATGGCTTGAGCTGCATAGGGGTTAAAATCCGAGATATCAATTTTACCAATAGCTGCCCAATCATGATTGCCGGCAACACAAATATGCTTGTATTGACGCAAGAGCTCAATACAGGCATGAGGCTCAGGTCCATAGCCCACTACATCACCCAAGCACCAAATCTCATCAGTGCCGCCCTTACTTTCTATATCCTGAAGCACAGCTTGAAAGGCAACTAAATTGCTATGGATATCGGCAAGAATAGCATATTTCACAGCAATAACTCCTTAATGTGCCATCGCGAGCCAAAGACAAAACAACCTCAAGCCCTTCTACGCGATCACGGTGCTTACACACCCCGATGACTATAACATCACAGCCTGGCTTTTGAAATGTTATAATTCAAGTGATGAAGCTATCCGAATTAGGGGAATTTGGCTTAATTGATATTATACAGCGCATCGCTGAAAAATCCCGAAATCCCCGATATGATTCCTGGCGGCAACTTTTAGTCGGCATTGGCGATGACACCGCTGCCTGGCAGAGCGGCGATTATGTTGAGTTGGCCACCACAGATAGCCTGATCCAGGGCACACATTTTGACCTGAATGTTATTAGCTGGAAAGAATTAGGCTGGAAAGCTCTGGCAGTAAACTTGAGCGATATTGCCGCCATGGGCGGCATTCCTGCATACGCTTTACTGTCCCTAGCCTTGCCCGAGGACCTTGAGGTGGAAAATATCACCGATTTTTGTCATGGCTTGGCAGAGCTTGCTAACCAGTTTCAGGTAGCCATAATAGGAGGCAATCTAGCTTCCTCTCCTAATGTGGTTATCACCATCACCATTATAGGTTTCTCTAAAGGTAATCGGATACTCAAACGGTCAACGGCTGTACCTGGAGAACAAATAGCAGTTACCGGCTTTTTAGGTCGCTCGGCAGCGGGACTAAAAATGCTCCAGAAGAAAACAACACTTGACAATGAAACTACCAACATCTTGAGACAAGCGCATCTTCGCCCTATGCCAAGAATAAAAGAGGGACAGCTCCTGCTACAGCGGGGAGTCAATACCGCCATAGACATAAGCGATGGGCTCATTGCTGACCTTGACCATATATGCCAGGCTAGCAAAGTTAACGCCCAGATAAAGATAGATAGGGTACCTGTACATCCTTTGGTTAAAGCCAATTTCCCGGGCTATCAGGAACTGGCTCTAAGCGGAGGCGAGGACTATGAACTGCTGTTCACCGCCGACAAAGTTACTATGGAGAAGGTTAAGCGTGTTTTAGATTGTCCGGTGAGCGTAATTGGCGAGATAACCAAGAAAACTCTGCCCACACGGGTGACTCTGATAGATAGCATGGGGAACGCCGTCACTCCCAGAAAGGCAGGTTGGGAACATTTCAAAAATGAAGCCCTTAAGAGTAAAGTCGCGTAGTCCAGAGCAAACTCAGCTTTTAGGAAGTCACCTTGGCGAATTAGCACAACAAGGCGATATCTTTTTCCTCATCGGTGAGCTGGGAACTGGCAAGACCTGCCTCGTTCAGGGCATTGGTAAAGGTCTGGGCATCAAGGAATATCCCTTCAGTCCTTCCTTCGTAATAATCAGGGAATATCAAGGCAATCTCCCCCTATACCACATCGACTTTTACCGCCTTAACCGCATCGCAGAAATCAATGACCTGGGGCTTGAGGAATATCTCTACGGTCATGGAGTTTGTGTGATAGAATGGGCAGAGAAAGCAAGTTCGGCATTACCTGAGAAAAATCTAGTTATATCACTAAATTATGTCCCCGATTCCGAGACAGAACGCTCCATTTATCTCGAACCTAAGGGTGAACGATACCTAAAATTGATGGAAAAACTCAGGTCAAGATTGAACCAGGAGAAATCATGGAACTGGCTATAGACACTTCTTCCAATATTGCCAGCATTGCTTTGTCCCATAAAGGAGAACTTCTATCTGAGCTAACCTGGCAATCAACTTATAACCACACGGTAGAATTGATACCCAATCTAGCTTATCTGCTCAAACAGGCTAAATTACAACCAAGCTCTATTGAAGCAATTATCGTGGCTAAAGGTCCGGGAAGCTTCAATGGCTTGAGAGTAGGAATAAGCGTTGCAAAAGGAATGGCTCTCTCCTTGAACATTCCTTTGCTTGGCGTAAGCACATTAGAGACCGAAGCTTATCCCTTCAGTTACAATAAACTCCCGATACGCCCTATCCTTAAAGCAAGCCGACAGGAAATTGCCACTGCGCTTTACCAGCAAGAAGATGACCATTGGCGTCGATTGGAAAAAGAACACTTAACCACACTCCAGACTTTATATGCCCAAATTAGCCAAGAAACACTCTTTTGCGGCGAAATCGCCAATGATATGGCAAACGAAATACGACAGAATTTGGGCAAGTTAGCTATAATGCCGCAAAACATCGCCAGATTACCTCGGGCTGGTTACCTTGCTGTTCTGGGTTGGCAAAGGCTTAGTCGGGGAAAACGAGACAACTTGGCGGCACTTCAGCCAATGTATCTCCGCCCTCCCCGGATAACAAAGCCTAAAGGAAGGAGAAAAAATAATGCAAAAACGAAGTCTTGAAGAAGTAGACTACACAGGAGGATTCTGCTTCGCCTGCGGTCAGAATAACCCCATAGGGTTAAAGCTAAAATTTACTTACGATGAAGAGAAAGTTAAGAGCGAATTCACGCCGCAGCAGGTTCATGAAGGGTGGCATGGCTTCACTCACGGCGGCATCCTCTATACTTTGCTTGATGAGGCGAATGCTTACGCCATACTTTGTCATGGGATTAATTGCGTCACAGGCACAAGCGAGGTGAAATTTAGACATCCTGCACCAGTTGGTGAGCCAATCCAAATCTCTGCTCAAGTTACCCGAAAAACACATAGAGCAGCCAAAGCAAAAGCGATGCTAACTCTTAAAGACGGCACAATCGTAGCCGAAAACACTTCTTTGTTTTACATAGTCGGGAAAACAAGAATAACGATTATGTGGGATATGGATGGCGTGCTGGTTGATTCTGCTTCTTTCCATTTTGCTGCCTGGCGAGAAGTCTTTTCCAAAAGGGGAGTAAAATTCAGCGAGGAGGATTTCATCAAGCTTTTTGGCTCTAGAAACGACTTCATGGTTCGTACCATTTTAGGGCAGAACATACTTGAAGAGGACATCAAGAGCATAGTGCAGGAAAAGGAGCTGGAATTCCGCGATAAGATAAAAGGAAAAGTCAAGCCATTACCTGGAGCATCTAAGTTATTAGACATGATGAAGGGGAATTTAAGAATGGCTTTGGTTTCTTCAGCACCGAAGGAAAATATCGATTTAATTATCGGTGAACTTAATATAGAGGAATATTTCGATTGTATAGTCTCAGGTCACGAGGTAGCGGAAAGCAAACCTAGCCCTGAGATATATTCCCTGGCTGCCCAAAAGTTGGAAACCAATCCCAGGAATTGCCTCGTAATTGAAGATTCACCCCTTGGTGTTAAGGGAGCTAAAGCTGCCGGTATGAAATGTTTAGCGGTAAACCGTAGCCATCCTCAACAGAGCATGATTGAAGCCGACGTAGTGGTCAACACCCTGGAGGACATGGACTTACTCTCTCTATTAAAAATCGTATGGGAAAGCTGATATAAAGCGATGTTAGAGGTTTTAACTCAAAAGTTAACCAAAATATTTCACGAACTTGGCGGCAAAGGCAAGCTTAGTGAGAAGGATATCGATACTGCTCTACGAGAAGTGCGATTATCGCTTTTGGAAGCCGACGTGAATTTCAAGGTGGTGAAGGGGTTCCTATCCGTGGTAAGAGAGCGCGCTGTCAGCAGAGAAGTGTCACAAAGTCTAACACCAGCCCAGCAAGTTATCAAAATCGTTTACGAAGAACTAATTGGCATCTTGGGGCATGAACCGAGCAAACTTGCTTCGATTGTTCATCCCCCAGCAATTGCTTTGGTTGTTGGATTACAAGGCTCCGGCAAAACCACGACGGCAGCTAAGTTGGCTTTTCACCTCAAGAATTTGGGGCAATATCCGCTACTGGTAGCTGCCGATATCCGCCGACCTGCTGCCATTGAACAAATCAAGCTATTAGGCAAACAGCAAAATATCCCTGTGTATAGCCAAGATGCCAGCGCATCGTCAATAACCATTTGTAGCAACGCCTTAAAACAAGCCAAACAAACAGCTACAAACTGGGTGGTCGTTGATACCCAAGGACGACTCCATATCGATGACGCTATGATGCAAGAATTAGCTGACACTAAATCCAAGCTACAGCCATCAGAAGTATTACTTACTGTAGATGCCATGACCGGGCAGGAGGCTGTAAGAGTGGCTCAGGAATTTCACGGTCGAATCGGACTTACCGGGCTTATCTTGACAAAGTTGGATGGCGATGCAAGAGGCGGAGCAGCTCTCTCCATCAGGTTTGTCACCGGAGTGCCCATAAAGTTTCTGGGCACTGGGGAGAAAATAACTGCCCTTGAGCCTTTTTATCCTGACCGTTTTGCATCCCGTGTATTGGGTATGGGAGATGTGCTCAGCTTCATTGAGCACGCTGAAAGGGCCTATAGCCAACAACAAGTCAAGGAACTGGAAAGGAAAATGCGCACCACTAGCTTTGACCTTAATGACCTCCTTGAGCAATTACATCAAATGCGTAAGATAGGACCTTTAACGAGCTTAATTGAGATGTTGCCAGGCTTTTCCAAATTCACTTCTCATATACCCGCGGATGAAGGAGAAAAACGCTTAAGCAAGATAGAGGCAATTATCCTCTCCATGACTACTGAAGAACGGCACAACCCACGGATCATCAACGGTAGTCGAAAGCATCGAATCGCTCAAGGGAGTGGTACTACACCTCAAGACATTAACCAAATGCTTAATCAATTCTACCAGATGCAGAAACTGACCAAATCGCTAGTGCGGGGAAAACCATCCAGTAATATGACCAGTATGTTTGGTATTCCCTTCAAATAGACTCATTCGAGATAATCCCTAAGCTTTCTACTATACTGGGGGTGACGCAGCTTGCGCAAAGCTTTAGCCTCGATTTGGCGAATTCTCTCCCGAGTTACACTAAACACTTTGCCCACCTCCTCCAGTGTTCGAGGATGCCCATCTTTGAGCCCAAACCTGAGCTGGATTACTCTCTTCTCTCGCTCATTGAGCTCATCAAGTACCCTATCTATTTGCTCTTTCAGTAGCTGTTGTGAGGCTACCTCGGTTGGTGCTGGGCTAGCTCGATCTTCAACAAAATCACCAAGCCGACTATCCTCATCTTCGCCTACAGGCGTCTCCAAAGATACAGGCTCATGGTGAAACAAATCTATGATTTCTTCTACTCTTTCAGGAGTTAAATTTAGAGAATCAGCAATTTCCTTATAGCTTGGTTCATGCCCGTATTCTTGGGTTAGTTGGCGGGTTGTTCGCAACAGCTTATTGATTGTCTCCACCATGTGTACCGGGATGCGGATAGTACGGGATTGATCAGCTATAGCTCTAGTTATTCCTTGCCTGATCCACCAAGTAGCATAAGTGCTAAATTTGTAACCCTTTCTGTACTGAAACTTCTCTACAGCCCTCATAAGGCCGATGTTCCCTTCTTGAATGAGGTCAAGAAAGGACATACCGTGTCCAATATACTTCTTGGCAATGCTGACCACCAACCTCAAATTAGCTTCGATAAGGTGCTTTTCCGCCCGCTCAGCTTCTTTCTTCACTTCATCAAAGTGAGCCTTGAACTGACCGGCGTCACGCTTGAGATGGGAGATAAACTTCTCATCAGTCAGCAGAGCTTTTATCCCTTTAAAAGTAATCCTCTTCCCAATTACTGCCAGCGATTGTGGCGGTAGAAGGGAACTGCTTAACGAAAGTTCCACTATGCCTTCTACTGCTGAAGCTCTCTTACCCGTCTCTTGAGCAACCGCCTCCGCTAACCCCGGGTCAATTTCATCATCAATGGCAGCACGAAATTTAGGGTCGGTTATCCTTCGTATCACATTATCTGAATAATTAATGCCTGCATGCTTTCCAACAACCTTGACAACGGGGTAAGCTCGGGATAACCGAGAAAGCAAGTGAAGCACCGTATCAACTTCCGAGGGGTATCGTCCCTGCTTATCAAAATAACTATCCTCAAATTTAACTAAGTATCTGCCTCGCTCTATCAGCCTTGCTAGGGTTTTTTCCTCAGCAGCTTTTAGTAGCTTTACCCTACCGATTTCGTGAAGATACATACGGGTTGAATCATCAATTATTTCATGCTCTTCTAAACCTATCTCCGCCCTAGCCCCTTGGGGGACTACTACAACAGCATTCTCTTCAGTTTCCTCCTCAGTAGCAACTGACTCTTCTTCCTCCCCTTCATCCTCATTATTTGCATTAGTCACTTCGTTCTTACCAGAATCCATAAATTAACCTCACCTTGTTTTTCCTGCTTTCGACTGTTTGATGAGAATTTCTCTGATTCTTTGACTGGAGGCTATTCCCTGCTGTTCCAATTTGGCAAGCTCAGCATCAATACCTTGCGTCTCCCTCTCAAGATTAAGTATTGCTTCCTTCCTAGCTTCTAAATTTCTGGAATACCTCTCCTGCAACCGGAGAACACAATCAGTCAGTTCACGCTGCCTATCAGCTTTTTGAGCCTCAGGCGGAAAAGTTTTATTCAATAAATAGTTTATATGTTCTAATAGGTTCGTGTCAAGTTTCTCTTTGAGTTCAGAAATGCTTTGAGATTGTTGCCACTTATTAAACAGTTCGCGATTCTCTGTGTGTATGAAAAACTCCGATGTTACTTCCTGCACCACGTCATGATATTCAGGATGCTGAAACAATAATGCTAGACAAGTTTCCTCGATCGGACTTGATGCGAGTTGACTGAAAAGACGCGAGTGACTCTCTGCAGTCAATTGCTTGCTTTTCGTGACACGCATCTTCTTCAACGCTGCCCTCAATGTGGAGCTATCCAATTTCAACAGATGTGCCAGCTTTTGTACATATTGAGCTTGCCTTATAGGATCCTTTACTTCATAAAGCAAAGGTAATAACTTCTGTATTGCCAACGATTTGTCTTCAGCTTTGTTGAAATCGACTTTGCTTACCACTGTCTCAAGAGCAAATTCCAATATGGGCAACGCTTGAGTTACCATGCCCGGCCAAAGCTTTGGGGTTTCAATTATTACTTCAGCAGGGTCTTTACCTGAGGGCAAAGGAATAACCTTTATTTCAGCGGCAAGCATACCTTCGCATCTAACCAACCCCGACCATAGTGGCACCGGAATCACTTTTCTATCCAAAGAACGAGCCAGTATCTCCCCACTCCGCAAGGTAGCTTCCTCACCAGCCACGTCCGCATCGAGGGCTAAAGTTATATTCTTGGTTAGCCTTTTAAGGATATTCACCTGCTTCTCGGTTAAAGCGATTCCCATGGAGGCAACTACGTTTTGCCAACCATTTTGATGAGCTGCGAGGACATCCATATAACCTTCCACAATTATGGCTAAATCTTCCTTTCTAATAATGGCTTTAGCTTTATCAATTCCATAAAAGTTACTTCCCTTATCAAAAAGCACTGTCTGCGGGGAGTTGGTGTACTTAGGTTGAGAGTCATCCAATACTCTGGCACCAAAACCAATAACACGACCCTTAGTATCCCGTATGGGAAACATCAACCGATTGCGAAACCTATCATAGCTTCCCCCACCTTCTTTCTCTATTATCAAACCGATATCCACCAGGGTTTTTTGTTCATAACCCTTATTGATTAAAAAACCTTTACCTGCCTCCCAATCATCGGGACTAAAACCAAGCTGAAACTTCCTGATGGTCTCGAGAGTGATTCCCCTGCTATTAAGATAACTTCTGGCTCTCTCGCCTGCCGTGGTATTAAGTAATAAGTGATGATAGTACTCACTTATAAGCTCATTAATCTCAAATAATCTCTCTGTTTCCTTATCCTTAACCTTCTCTGCTTCTGTAGGTTCACTTAAAACTATACCAGCCCTTTGAGCCAGAAGACGAAGAGCCAGACCAAAATCGACTCCTTCCTTTTTCATAATGAATGCGAAAACATCGCCCCCGGTATTACAGGCGCCAAAACAATGCCAGGTTTGTTGATCTGGGAAAACGAAAAAGGAAGGATTTTTTTCGCTGTGAAATGGACATAATGCCTTAAAATTACGCCCCGCTTTCCGCAAAGGCACGTAATCAGAGATTACTTCTACAATGTCTACCCTTTGTTTTACATCGTTGATCACGCTCATCGGGATATTTCCTCAGCCAGGCGTGATGCATATTGGTCAGTCATCCCAGCAATATAATCAGCGACTTTGCGCTCTTTGCGATCATTCAATAGGGCAAATTCTCGAGGCAGTCTGTCCTCATGTCTCAGAAAATAAGAATACAGTAGCTGCATCGCTTTCTTTGCCTTCTTAGCCCCGTCACTCTCTAAACTAGGGTGATATACTTTATCAAACAAGAACTGGCGCAATTCACTGGTAGCCTGAAGCACACTCAGATTCATGCCTATACATGGTTCCCCTACCCCACCTTTCCCACTGACTACCCAGGAATAGCTTACAATATCAGAAATCAATGTGTTGATTCGCTGCGAACGCCTAGTACCTAGAATAGCTATCGCTGAATTAGGCAGATCGTTTTCAGTAACAAGACCAGCCCTTATAGCATCATCAATGTCATGGTTAATATAAGCTATCACATCAGCCATCTTGCACACCTGACCCTCCATAGTGCCAACATCTGTCCATCCTTCCCCTAGAATATCAATTTGACCTTTAGAATGATTAAGAATGCCATCTCTTACTTCCCAACAAAGATTGAGCCCATGCCCATCATTCTCCAGCAAATCAATTACTCGCAGACTCTGTTCATTGTGCTTGAACCCTTCAGGGCATAGTTCATCTAAAATTTGCTCACCTATATGACCAAAAGGGGTATGCCCTAAATCATGTCCCAAGGCAATGGCTTCAGTTAAATCTTCGTTCAAATTCAAAGCCCGTGATATAGTCCTAGCAATTTGAGAAACTTCCAGGGTATGAGTTAGCCTAGTTACATAGTGGTCTCCTAGGGGAGCGATAAACACTTGTGTCTTATGCTTAAGCCGTCGAAAGGCCTTGGAATAGATGATGCGGTCTCGGTCACGCTGAAAGCAAGTCCTTATCGGACATGGTTCCTCCCACCTCATCCTGCCACGACTATCCCTACTTTTAGCGGCATAAGATGAAAGAGCTTCTTCTTTCCGCTCTGTTTGCTCCCGTATACCAAACTCGTTGACCATTGAGATATAATGTTCATAACAAGTTGAACTAAGAACTCTTATTTTTCAACTGCACTGATATGCTCTTTCCTCCCTACCTCCTGGTCTTCACCTTCTTCTCCGCCTCCGCTACATCCAACCTTGTTTTCAACACCACATCCGGGTTCAAGGACATTGAATCTATCCCACACTCAACCAAGAACTCAGCAAATTCAGGGAAATCGCTAGGTGCTTGACCACATATCCCTATCTTTCTTCTCGGTTTGTGTTTATGCGCAGCCTCTATGACTTGCTTCACAAGTCTTTTCACCGCTTCATTTCTCTCATCAAATATATGAGAAACAAATTCAGAATCTCTATCCAAACCGAGTGTTAATTGAGTTAGGTCATTCGACCCTATGCTGAATCCATCAAACACATCTGCAAATTCCTCAGCTAAAACCACATTAGATGGTATTTCACACATCACATATACTTCTAATCCATTCTCCCCTTGTTTTAGACCGAACTCCTCCATTGCAATTATCACTTTCCTCCCCTCTTCTGGCGTTCTACAAAAAGGAACCATCACCTTGACATTAGAAAATCCCATCTCATCTCTCACTTTCTTTATCGCCTTGCATTCTAAGCCAAAAGCAGGCTTAAACTTTTCATCATAATAACGCGAGGCACCCCTCCAACCTATCATCGGATTACTTTCTTCCGGCTCGTAAAGATACCCCCCGATTAAATTGGCATACTCGTTCGTTTTAAAGTCAGAAAAACGAACGATAACATCATTAGGGTAAAACGCCGCCGCTATCTTTGCTATCCCCATCGCTAAATTGTCAATGAAGAACTGTGTCTTATCCCGGTACGATACGCTTCTCTTATCTATCTCCTCAACTACTTTTGCTATCTTCCTATCCTTATTTGCTTCCTTCTTCAACTTACCGTATCCTATCAGCGCCATTGGATGTATACCGATGTAGGAATTGATGATGAACTCCTCCCTGGCTAATCCTACACCATCATTTGGAATTCGCCCCTGAATAAACGCTCCCCCGGGAATGCCAAAATTCACCATTATCTGGGTGCGAGGTCTCGGAAGGTTAGATAATGCCACCTCATCAATCCGATATTTCAACTTTCCTTCATATATTCTACCTTCGCCCCTGGAACAGTCTACCGTAACTTCGCTGCCATTTCTTAAGATCCTAGAGCCATCACCGGTGCCGATTACACAAGGTACTCCAAGCTCACGGCTGACTATGGCAGCGTGGCACGTTCTCCCACCTTTATTCGTCACTATGGCACCAGCCACTTTCATTATTGGTTCCCAGTCAGGGTCAGTCATATCAGTAACTAAAACTTGACCGCTCTTGAATTTAGAGATTTCACGAGGGTCTTTTATCACGGTTACCTCACCTTGCCCTATTTTCGTACCAACCGCTTCCCCCTCAAGTAGCAACCTTCCTTCTTCCTCAAGCACATAAGTCTTGAGCATGGCTAAATCTCTTTGTGAATGCACTGTCTCCGGTCTCGCCTGGACGATGAAAAGTTCACCAGTTAGCCCATCCTTTGCCCATTCAATATCCACCGGCAGACCGTAATGTTCCTCTATAATGCAAGTCCACCTGGCAAGAGCGAGCACTTCATCATCATTCAACGCAAATTCCCTTCGGTCTTGTGGGGTAACTTCCTTTTGCTCAGTTCCTATCCCGTCTTCCTTGTAAATCAATTTCTTTTCTTTTGTCCCCAGTTTCTTTTCCACGATGGGTCTGAATCCCTTTTTTAAAGCGGGCTTGAAAACATAAAACTGGTCTGGATTCACAATCCCTTGCACCACATTCTCTCCCAAGCCATATGCGCTGGTGATGTAAACCACATCCTTGAACCCTGATTCAGTGTCTATGGAAAATATAACTCCAGAGCATGCTAAGTCGGAGCGAACCATCTTTTGCACGCCAACCGATAGAAAAACCTTTAGGTGCTCAAACCCCTTATCAACCCGGTAGGATGTTGCTCTATCGGTAAATAAAGATGCAAAGCATTCCATAACCTTCCTTATCAGTTCCTCTTCCCCCCGCACATTTAGATAGCTTGTTTGCTGCCCAGCAAATGAAGCTGTAGGCAAGTCCTCCGCAGTAGCACTGCTTCTTACCGCAACATCAACATCCTTACCGTATCTTCGCTCCATCTCCCTGTAAGCAAGCCTTATCTCTTCCTCCAGTTCTTTAGGACAAGGCGCGGTTTTTATTAGATTTCTTACCTCTTTGCTCCTTCGTGACAAATTTTCCATGTCATGTGTATCCAAACCTGCTAGAGCGTCTTTGATTTTTTCTACTATGCCTGCTTTTTCAATCACATGCCTATACGCTTCAGCAGTGATAGCAAACCCAGAGGGAACGTTCACACCATTCTTGCCCAGATTCCTTATCATCTCCCCAAGAGAGGCGTTTTTGCCACCCACCAAAGCCACATCACCAGCGCCGATTTCCTCAAACCACTTTATAAACTTCATCGGGTGCTCAACAGACTATTTCAAAAATAAGCATTAGTTCCGCAGCCTCACTTACATCCGACAAGCCAAAACAATACTTCTTTCACAGGTAGTGAACTGAATATTTCAATATATCACATTTAACCATATTTCGGCAACCTAATTGAGCCAGGCATGGAACCAACCACGTAAACGAGTACAATCCCTTGACTGTAAGCAAGGGGCAGATTATAATCTTCTTATAGGCAACTGTTGCATATCGTGAGTAAGTATGGCTACTGGATTTGAAAGATTCTCCGAAAGTGCTCGTAAGGTATTGACACGAGCTCAAGGCGCGGCACAGCGCCTAGGCCACAACTATATTGACACTGAGCACTTATTGCTCGGGCTAGCACAGCAAGAATCAGGAGTAGCCTCCAAAGTTTTAGCCAATTTAGGAATTCCTGCAAATAAGGTGCAACCAGCGGTGGAGTTTCTGATTGGAAAGGGGCAGAAACCAAGCACTACTGACGAGGTGGGGCTTGCTCCTCGGGCAAAGAAGGTCATCGAATTCGCTATTGATGAGGCACGTCGCTTTAATGCTACCTATATAGGTGCTGAACACATTTTGCTGGGATTATTACGAGAGAAGGAAGGGATAGCTTATACTGTTCTAGAAAACTTGGGCGTTACGCTGGAAAAGGCACGAGAGGAGGTTAGTCGGGTCATCAAGTATGAAACAACGCATGCCCGAACTCTTGGCCGCAGCACCTCACGCACACCAATGCTAGACCAACTTGGAACAGATTTAACCGCTTTAGCTAAGGCAGATAAACTTGACCCTATTATTGGGCGTAATACAGAAATTGAAAGGGCGATTCAGATATTGAGCCGCCGCACTAAGAATAATCCTGCCCTCATCGGCGAACCAGGCGTTGGTAAAACAGCTATAGTTGAAGGATTAGCCCAGCGTATAGTAAAGGGAGAGGTTCCTGAAGCACTACAGGGCAAAAGGATAGTTGCTCTAGATATAGGTGCTTTAGTGGCTGGGACAAAGTATCGCGGTGAATTTGAGGAAAGACTTAAAAGGATTATTGAAGAGGAGAAAGCTTCGGGGAATTGTATACTATTCATCGATGAAATGCAGACAATCGTTGGTGCTGGAGCTGCTGAAGGTGCCGTGGATGCCGCTAATATTTTAAAACCTTCGTTGTCGCGGGGTGAGATACAATGTATTGGTGCCACCACCTTGAATGATTATCGCAAGTATGTCGAGAAAGATGCTGCGTTGGAGCGACGTTTTCAACCCATCCTGGTGGCTGAACCTACTAAGGAAGAAACTCTGGAAATCCTGCGAGGAATTAAGTATCGCTATGAGCAATTTCATCGCCTAGCCATTAGCGATGAAGCGCTGCAGGCAGCTACATCCCTAGCTACACGGTATATCGCTGACCGTTATCTACCCGATAAAGCTATCGATTTGATAGATGAAGCTAGCTCCAGAGTGCGTATCAAACGAGGTAATGCACCAGTTAGTTTAACCGAGGCAAAACAGGCTCTGGAAAGTATACGCAAGGAAAAAGAGGCTGCTGTCGCTGCCCTTCAATATGAATATTCCAGTGAACTGCATGAGCGAGAGCTACAGCTTGTTCAAAAAATCGAAGCTCTGGAAAAGGAATGGCAATCAAAGCAAGAACTAGATAAACCTATAGTGGCAGAAGAGGATATCGCTGAAACAGCTAGTATGTGGACTGGAATACCAGTGGTGAAGTTAACCACTGATGAAACTAGCCGCCTTCTCCATATGGAAGAAGCTTTGCACCGCCGTATCATTGGTCAGGACGAAGCGATAAAAATTATCGCCAAAGCGGTAAGGAGAGCCCGCGCTGGATTGAAAGACCCCAGACGCCCAATAGGAGCCTTCATATTCCTTGGCCCTACCGGCGTTGGCAAAACTGAGTTAGCAAGGGCTCTAGCAGAATTTATGTTCGGTAGCGAGGATACATTAATCAGGCTTGATATGTCAGAATTCATGGAGCGTCATACTGTGGCTCGCTTGGTTGGTTCACCGCCAGGATACATCGGCTATGAGGAAGGCGGGCAGTTAACCGAGGCAGTGCGGCGGAAATCTTACTGCTGTATCCTCCTCGATGAGATTGAGAAGGCACATTATGACGTGTTTAATATACTACTCCAAATTTTCGATGATGGTCATTTAGCTGATGCCAAGGGACGCCGTGTGGATTTCCGTAATAGCATCATAATCATGACTAGCAATATTGGAGCTGAGCTAATAAAACGCAATATGAGCATTGGCTTTGATATTCATGGTGATAGTGATAAGCAAATCGAATACGAGAAGATGAAGGGAAAGGTGCTTGGAGAGGTGAAGAAAACCTTTCGCCCCGAGTTTCTCAACCGTATTGATGCCACTGTGGTTTTCCACGGCCTGACTAAAGAACATATCCGAAAGATCGTTGAGTTAATGATCAGCCAGACCATTGATTCGGTCAAGGAAAAAAACATAACTTTAGAGATTACCGAAGCTGCCAAAGACCTCCTCGGTGACAAAGGCTATGATCCTGTTTTTGGAGCACGTCCATTGCGTCGTACAATCCAGGAAATGGTGGAAAATGAACTCTCCGAGGCTTTGCTACACGGCGATTTCCTCCCCGGAGACACCGTTGTGGTAGATCGTGAAGATGAGAGAATCGTGATACGTGCGCTGGTCAAGGAAGGCACATAACAGTGCCCCAAGAGATAATTGAAGCACCAATACCAGGTAAAATTCTAAGCGTCGGCGTTACTCAAGGCAATTCAGTGAATGAAGGCGATACAATTTGCGTTATAGAAGCGATGAAGATGGAAAACCCAATATTAGCCCCCGTGAAAGGGTCTAT